>JBAVYG010000742.1:0-5469 GCA_049698675.1 Terriglobia bacterium | reverse complement strand
CCTTGAGGTTCTTCGCTTCGAGAGGCCCCTGAACGACTGGCATAGAATCGTGCGGGCTCGCAACAGAAATCTTCGCCTGAGCGGTACCATCACCAATCTCCAGCGCATGCTGTCCATCGGAAAGGTTGTCCAGGCTGAATTGTCCTCCCTCCAGTGCGCCCACTTCGTTCCCATCGAGCATAACCTTCGCGTTTTCCAAGTCCGTGTAAACCCTTAATTCTGCCAGTTGTGGCGGCGCCAGCGGCGCCGCCGGAATTGGCGTACTGCTGCTCGCCGCCCCTTCGGTAGCAAGCTGTTTCTTGAGCAAGCGGGGCACAAGGAGAGCCGCAACCACCCCAACAACCAACACGGCTACTCCAACCGCAACCCAGAGAATCTTCTTCCCTGCTGGTGGGCGGGCTGACACCTCCTGCGGAGGCACTGGTTCCGGCGGCACAGGCTGCATGGGGAGCATTCCGGAGGTAAGAGGTGGGGGCATGGTCCCAGTTGGTGCTTGGGGAACACCACCTCCGGCAGAGGGTCCGGCGCCAACGACTCCGCTGGCCAAGCTAAGAAGGTCGGCACCGGATTCCGGACTTGCAGGCGCAGGTTGCTGCGGAATTGCAGTACCCTGTCCCCATAAAGACTCCGGCTCACCTCGCGGAGTGGAAGCACGAGAAGGCGGCTGACTTGGAATTCCCTGGCCAGCGGAAGTTGCAGCCGGCGGAGCGCTTGGAAGCGGGATTGGCGTCAGAGCTTTCGCTGCCTCCAGGGCTTCAATCCGGGTGGAAACACGGCGAATGGCACTTGCGACTGCTGATTGGAATTCAGTATCCCCCTCGTAGGGGGCAGACATCGACTGAATCTTTCCTGCCGCCGATCTCAGGGAGTCGAGAGCCGAAGCCGACGCCGCTTCATGATCAAGCCGGTGCAATTCGTCAAGGTCGTGGCGGCGCGCCTGACGGCGCCGCGTTTCCTCGTGTTCCGTGCTCAACGTCGTGTAAAGTTGCGACAGGCGGGGATCAGTGGCATATGAAGACATCCCTTCCTGGACCTGCGTAAGAGCTGCACCGATGTCCCCTCTGGCCTGGGCACGCCGCGCTTGCGCGACGCAAAGTTGAACAAACTCTTCCTTCTTACGGTCCTGGGCGAGGGTGCGGAGACTCTTGGCAAGACTGTGGCCGGGATCAAGATCCCATGCCTCTTGAAGCAGGGGCTCGGCGGCGCGCCAGTCAGTCTCCAAAACGGTCTGCGCCCGTTCCACCAGCGCATCCAGAAGAGCTCGTTGTATGGCCGAATTGCGCTCATCCTGGCGATGAGCTTTGCGCAAAGTCTCTAAGCCTTCCTCAAAGCGCCCCGCAGCCAGCATCTCCTGGCCCTCCGCGAGCAGGCGCAAGGCCTCTCCCCCTCGCTCTTTCCCCTGTTGGATCAACTTCTCGATTTCAGCAAGCTCGGCATCATCGGGGAATTCTTTTCCTGCCTGGCGCAGCAAATCAAGCGCCCGGTCGTAGTCCCCTGCGGCCATGTGCTGGTCAATCTGCTTCACCCAACGTGCCCTGGCCTCCCCTCGAACCTGTTGTTCCCGCCGCTTGCCAAGGCGGTCGATCTCGAAGCTCAATCCCGGGTACGGACTGTAAATGGTCCGCAATATCTCCCATTGAGCCACGGCGTCGGTGAACTGCCCGCGCTCCTCGTGCAGGCGCGCCTTCGCCACGATGGAGTTAACCAGATCGCGCTTCTCGCGCGTGAAGCGCAGGGCGCGCTCAAAGTGGGGCTCGTGCGGATTGAGTTCGAGCGCCTCTTTGAGGATGTCAAATCGCTTGTCGAGGTTGGGCTCAGCCTCGACACGCCGGTCAACCTCCGCAATGCGTGTGGAGAGTTCCTGCCGTTGCTTCTCCTCGATGTCAAACTTCATCGCCTGAAACAGCGCGTGCCCAGGATACTTGGCGAGATATTGGTCACAAACAGAGAGAGCCGCAGAAAACTTGGCTTCCGCGAGCAATTTTCGGGCCTCTCCGTAAGCGCTGTTCATGGCGTCATGCTCGGACCGCACCTGGTTGTAGAGCGATTGGTAAGACGCAGCCCTTTCGGGTGCAGAGGTGTCAGGGGCATGCTGGTCCAATTCCAGTACGTGCTGCAGCTTGCTGAGCGCCGCACTGACTTCGCCGCGGCTATAGGCCTCGACCGCCGCCTGGTAAAGCTGGTGTTTTTCGACGTGAACGCGCTGGTACTCCTGTTCCTGCCAATCGACGTCGTTCAAGAGTTGTCCCACACGGCTATCCTTGGGTTTCAGTTGCAGAGCATTCTTCAGCGCTTCACGAGCGTGACCATAGGCATGGTTCGTCAAGTGTTGGCGGGCAAGATTAAGCCAATCCTCGATCTTACCCGCACTCCTCTCCTCCTCGATTTCGCTCTTCAGGCTCAGCGCGCCGGCGTGGGTTGCATCCAGCTCCAATGCTTCCTGCACCTTCTGCAAGGCCAGCGGGTACTCCTGTCCCTCCAGGCGTGTTCGGGCGCTTTCCAGGAGTTGCTGAATACGCTTCTGGCGCAGGGCTTGATCGACTTTGAGACGAAGCACCGTCATGTCATGGTCGATATTTCCTTCCGCCTCGAGCTCTCCCAGTATTTCAGCAGCAAATTGGTGGTCCGCCTGCTCGAAGGCCTTCATCGCACGCTCGAGCCGCGGCCGGATTTTTGAGGGGTCGAAAATCTCAATGGGTTCATTGCGCAGAGCCCGCTGCAGGGTGTCGGCAAAGTCGCGCGCGTTGGGGAAACGGTGATACGGCTGTTTCGCCATAGCCTTGTGGATGACTCTTGCCACGCTGGGGCTGACCGTGGGGTTGAGATCCGAGGCAGGCGGCGGAATGTGGTGGAGAATGGCCTGGAAAATGTCGCGCTCCGATGCACCTTCAAATGGCCGGCGTCGGGTCAGAGTCTCAAAGGCCACCACCCCCAGCGAGAAGATGTCGGAAAGAGGGGAAGGAGGCTTCATCTCGACTTGTTCCGGCGCCATGTAAAGCAACGTGCCCTTCAGGCCCGTGCGCGAGTGACTGTCCGCCACATGCGCCATTCCGAAGTCGATAATCTTCACCGAATCGTCTTCCAACACGATGATGTTGGTCGGCTTGATGTCGCGGTGGATGAGTCCCTTTTCATGTGCGGCGTGCAGTCCCCGGCAAGTTTGAGAAATGATGTCTACCGCACGTTCCACGGTCAAGCGATGGCTGGCCGTCTTGATCAACTGGCCCAACGAAAATCCCGGCAGCAGCGGCATGATGAAGTAGGGTCTTTCGGCCCCTTCGACTACAAACTCACCGATATCGATGATCTCAACAATGTTGGGATGGTTGATGTGGGCAAGAACTTCGTATTCACGGTGGAAGAGTTGCAGAGCCTCCGGATCGGAGACATCCAGCAAGGTCTTGATGGCGACATCGCGCCGCAAGACGGAATCGAAGGCCTTGTAGACCACTCCCATTCCGCCCTTGCCGAGGATCTCGTTTATCTGATATCGCCCTTTAATAATCGTTGGAGTGTCCATTTTTCGTTACCCCGCACAAGATGGTGGGTGTTCGGGGTTTGGAGTGCGGCAGCTTGCTGCCGCTTTCGCTCAGGCCAGCTTGCTCGCCGTGCGCTGGAGCGAAGTACATGGGCAGGTGAGGCGCGAGCAGGCTCGCTGAATGAAAGCGGCAGCAAGCTGCCGCACTCCAAAGCGCCCCTATCTTCCAAAAAACTTCTCCAGCTTCTCGATTTCTCGCTCCGCCAGATCCATATACTTCTTGGCGGCCTCAGGGGAACGAGCTTTAAGTGCTGCGTCAGCGTTGTCCATATACCGTTCCATACTGCTCGACGACGCTGAGATGTCCTGACGAAGTGAAAAGCCAGCGCGTTCCTGTTGTTGGCGAAGATGTTCGACGCTGTCTCGCACGGCATTGGCACGCCCGGCGAGAGGTGTCATACGATCTTCCAGCTCCTCGAGTTCCTTGGCGACCGCAGCGTTCCGCGCCGCAGCTTGTGTGGCTCGGCTGGAAGGAGCTGCCGCTTCACCAAGCGTCTGTCCTGCCTGTCCACCCGCCTGATTAATCTGTCCATTATGAGCCGTCGTTGCGCCTTGTGAAGCTCGGGCCAAGCGCTTCTTAGAACCGCTCGCAGGGGGCGTTTGCGTCATGGGGTTGTTTGATCCCTGCAATTGTTCGGTGGGCTGACCTGGCTGGCCTGCTGTCGTCGCCCCCTGAGACGCCGAAGCCACAGGCGGCGGCGCTGGTTCGGAGACGGACGGCAGTGGCTGTTGCTGGCTCGTGCTAGCATTCGCCGGCTGAGTAGCAGGAGAGGACGAATTCGTTGCCGTAGATGCCGCTAGCTGCGCAGTTTGCTCGCCTCCTCCAGCCTTTGCTTTGAACAGGCGCGGCAACTGCATTGCCCCCAGCGCGATCACAACAATCGCGACCAGCGCCCCTAAGGTCATGTAAAGGCCGCGATAGCTCCTGGAGGTTGCCGGAGGCGCAACCACTTGAGCTTGAGACGGCGGCATGGCAGCTTGGGACGGTTTCGTAGGCGGGAGTTGCGTACCAGACGGTCGGCTAGGATGCGCCCCTATAAGGCCCGTCGCAGAAAACGCCGGGATCGGCGTGGCAGGCTGTCCAGCCAGGCCTGGCATAACTGCCTGCGCAGATGCAATGGGTAAGCTGGTGAGCCCACCCTTTACACTCTGCAATGCGAAACGGAAGGCTTCCGCCGATTGGAAACGTTTTGCCGGGTCCTTCTCAAGCGAAATCATGATGATATCATTCAGTGCTTTGGGCAATTCGGGTTGAATATCGATCGGTGGCAAGGGAGCTCTCTGCAACTGGGCCACCATCAGGTCGTAATCACTATTGCCTTTGAAGGGGCGAGATCCAGTCACCATCTCATAGAGCGACACGCCAACCGAGTAGAGATCTGATCGGGGGTCGAGGTCAGTGCCCTGAACCTGCTCGGGAGGCATGTAGTAAAGCGAACCCAAGGTCGTGCCGGTCATGGTCAGCTTGCGATCCGTCTTCGATTTCGCAATCCCAAAGTCCATCAGCTTTATGACGTTTTCAGGAGTCAGCATCATATTGGCAGGCTTGATGTCCCGATGAATGACTCCATGCGAGTGAGCGTACCCCAGGGCGGATAGCACTTGGGAAACATAGTCGATCGCGTCATGGAGGGGAAACGGCCCGCTTTTCAGTTTGTCCTCGAGCGTAATCCCCTCCACAAACTCCATGATCATAAGCAGTTGATTTTCCATGCGAAAAGCAGTGTGGAGCCCGGCAATGTTGGGATGATTCAGACTCGCCAGCACTTTGATTTCGCGAAGAAAGCGGTCGGCCAGATCAGGCTCGTGGGCAAGGTCCGGCAGCAAAACTTTCATCGCATCGATGCGGTCGGATATCAGGTTCTTGACCTTGTATACCCTTCCCATGCCGCCGGCGCCTAATACGCCGATGATCTGATAGTCCCCAATCT
>JBAVYG010000741.1:0-3249 GCA_049698675.1 Terriglobia bacterium | reverse complement strand
CCCCAGCCCTCCCCGCCCAGTTTCCGCCGCTGCCGTGGACACTTGAGCGCGAGGGTTCGCAACGCGAAGCTCGGGACGCCCGATGCATCGGGGCGCCACCCGCGGACATTCAGCGACTGCACCAACGCGCCGCGCCTCGGTTTAGTCTCGGGATGCTATCCGCTCGACTCCTTCTATAAAGGACGAGCGGAGGCGAAACAGTTGCAAGCAAAGAAAGTCGAGCTTAGAAGACCGCCCCCCAACCCCCTCCTCAGATGAGGAGGGGGCCTGGAGCTTCTGCATCTCTGCTGGGGCCTTCCCCGCACCGAACCCCAGCAATGACAGCGCAAACCAAAGGTACGGTTTGCCGACTAACCAGCCAAGTGATTGCTGGCTGCGGACGATGGGCACCGGGTCATAGCGAAGAATCAAACCAATCCTGGGTTTCTTGTGGCAAGGTTACGCCGAGGCAAAACCTCATCGCACTGAGCAGTTTCCGCGTCCCGTCCGCTGACCCGTCAGCTAAGCGAAGTTGTTGCTGCGTGTACATCAGGGAGGTGCGGAAAAGGCATGTAGGCGATGCGACAGTTCGCTCCCAATAGGCCAAGAAGAAGGGCGCAATGATTTCTCTATAAATCGATGGGCAAGTTTCGAACAATTTTTCGAACTGCTGCGCCAAATAGGTCTGCAAATAGAGAGACTGAGCTATGGGCGCCTTACCCATCGCGCCGATACAGAGCACGAAGGCGCGAATGTATTCGTTGGTCTGGATCCCGCGAAACCCATCGTCGCGCAATACCGTCCACCCGGTTTCATCAATTAGAGATCTTCGAACCTCTGCAATGAAATTCTCAGGCTGCAACTGGGTCGGGATGATCGACTCAATTTCCATAAGATGCGAAGCGATTGCGGGAGAGGCTGCACCGCGAAATTGAAGAAAGGCCAGACGGACGACGATGGGAATGAAGGGTATGACTCGTAATCCCGATTTCAGGGCCCCTGGTGGGGCTGAACCGACCACACCTTCGAACGCCGATGCTGTCCCCGTCGAGGCGACCCCAATAGACGCTCTTAGCGCGAGGGTGACGCTATCAACGTCAGTCTGTGCCATTATGGCTGCTAGACGCGCGGCTTTTAGAAAGTCATCGGCGACCAGCGCGGCAGGCATCGCGTACCGGCTCTGCTGGCTGACGGCGATCCAGGCGGAAGGATTCTCTTTTGCTAGTTCAATCGCCTTCCATGTCCATGCCGCCGCCTTAGAGATATCCCTAAGAGCGTCAGCAAACATAGCAAGACGAATACAGATGTAAGCGAGCTGTTCAGGGCGGTACGCAGTGTGCGCTTCGCCTTCGCTGCTAAGAAACAAACCCTGTTCGGGTTCGATGTGCCCTTCCTGCGGTTTTCCGTTCTTGGCGATGCCGCTGAAATATGCGATTACAGCGAAGAGCCGGGCAAATTGTGCCTTCCAGGCATCGGTATCAGCTCGGATGGTGAATATTCGGTCGGTTGCGTCATCAAACATTCGAAACGATTGGGTACTCTCTCCGGCTCGCCAGAGAGCCATGCCGTGTTCCACAAGTGCTTCTATATACAGCGAGTCTTGTAGCTTTCCATTCTCACAGACCCTTACCGCTTCAGCCGTGAATTCGATCGACCTACGAGGATCAGTAGAACCATGAAGCTTGGCCAAGCTGATTAGCACATTCCGGCGCCACAGGCTGTGGCAGTAGGCGTCACATGCGAGTGCACCTGTTAGCCATGTCTTGGCTTCCTGCAGCCTGCCTACGTAAGATAATTCACGACCGGTGACCTCCATAATGAGGAAGTGGCAGTCATCACCGGCAAGTCGCTTCAGACACGATTCACCCAAACTTAACGCAGCTTCAAGCTGGTCTTCGCATTCGGCCAGAAGGATGATTCGGGTCCGCACAGCGGCCGCCTCAAGCAGGGGAAAGTTGATGGTCCGAGCAGTTGCCTCGACTTGATCTAGCTTGCGTGCTACAGAGTCCCAATCTCTCTCTGTTTCCGGCTTAAGATATTCGCGCAGCCAGATCCCGTCGCTAAGGATCGTGACGTTGTCTTCCATCAGCTCGGATGACTTCAGGTTTTCAATCTGCGCTGGTGTAAATCGCGAAATAGTCGCAAGCCAGGAATCCACTTCCACATCCGATTTACAGCTATAACTCGACACCCAGAGGATGGTTTCTAGCGGATAATCAACGCGCGGCAGAGCAGACCCATCGGGGAGACGCGCATCCGCAAAACTGCCGAGTGCGTGCAGGAGATATTTGTTGGCAACAATCGGCAGCTGCCTTGCTAGGCGGACCGCCAGTCCTGCAGTAGCGACGGCGACGCCCCAACCCGCTCCGCCAACTTCTCCGATCAGAGCGTCAAGGGCCGCGACCATCGGCAGGACATCCCTGCCTTGCCTCGCAAGGACAACAATCTGCAGCGCGCGCAGAGAGAGCTGAAGATTTACATCCACGTCGGCCGGAAATGGCCCTGACGACCACATTCCCGCGAGGCCAAAATCATTTTCGACCTGCTGATCCTTTTGGATGAGGATCGTCAAGGCCTGGATCACGACGATAACAGCTAGGTTCGTCTCTTCCGCCATCAGCAGATGGCCCACGCAGGTGAAGACCTGGAAAGGTTCGAGAGATTTTCGGGCCAAAATGCGCCGAGCGAGCACATAATGCACCCCCTTCCGCGTCATTGGGTCGAGGGAGTCGGCGAGGCCTGCCGTGATGAGCGGCGACCGTACGTAACGTTGTCTGCCTACTTGTTGCAGCCAGAGGCCAGTCAGGCGCTGTACTTTCTCCCCAGGCAGAGGGATCGCTTCCGGCACGCGGGCGACGCTTGCAATGTCGTCCATCGAGAAGACGTCGACAGCTAGGCTTAGACGGATAAGCAGCTCCCGCTCCTCTGTGTCGGGAACCGTGACCTGTAAGAGATCGTTTGCGTCATGTACGTGTGCTGAGGCAAATTCGCCACGAAGCAGCGATCCGAGTTCCGCGGCCGTGAAGTTCCACTTTCGGTCTGCGAGGTAACGCGCAGCAGCCATGACTAGTGTCGGCAGACCTTCAGAAACGCCAACGAGCAGCTCACAAACGTTCCCAGTGCGAAGCACGTCCGGCGCGCCAGCTGCGGCGAGGAGCTCCGCAATATCCTCGCTAGTGAAACGGGGAACATCGCAGTGGATCTCGCCAAGCTCTCGTTCCGCAGTCGCTGGCAACCGAAAATAGCTCGACATCAATAGGTAGGCGCCAA
>JBAVYG010000740.1:0-2723 GCA_049698675.1 Terriglobia bacterium | reverse complement strand
GGAATATGGGCGCGAGCCGACCTCGGAAGAGATCGCCAACCGGATGGAAATCCCCGTGGTCAAGGTCCGCAAAGTGTTGAAGATCGCCCAGGAGCCGATCTCGCTCGAGACTCCCATCGGAGAAGAGGAAGATTCCCACCTCGGCGACTTCATCGAAGACCGGGGCGTGATCTCCCCTGCCGAGGCCGTCATTAATATCAACCTCAAAGAGCAGACCGAGTCGGTGCTCAAGACGCTGACGCCGCGCGAGGAGAAGGTAATCAAGATGCGGTTCGGCCTCGACGATGGCAGCGAGCACACGCTGGAGGAGGTCGGCCAGAGTTTTGCCGTGACCCGGGAACGCATCCGGCAAATTGAGGCCAAAGCCCTGCGGAAGCTGCGCCATCCCTCGCGCAGCCGGAAGCTGCGCGCCTTCCTGGATGCCGCGGTCCGCGAATAACACCGGGCAACGTGGTTGCAACGCCGGTCAGCCCTTCCCTGCAGGGCGCTGGCAGGTCGATCCTGGGGTTCTGGAGCATTCCAGTGTTCGCACCCCATCGTATTCATCCATGAAACTTTGCCCCCATTGCGGATATTCCAACTTCGACAACGCCACCCAGTGTCGCAAGTGCGACGGGCCTTTCGTCAGCCGGCCCGCAACTCCCGTCTTTCAGAAGTCCTATTGGATTGGGCCTGAAAAAGCGCGCGGGATTAGGAACAAGGCGCTGGCGGTTGTGGTGCTGGGCTTGCTGGTCAAGGTGTACTGGGGCGGTTACGGACCGTGGCCGGTGATCGATTACCCTCCTTTGGTCCAGGTCCGTTCGTGGCTCGAGCCCCTGCTTCTTTACGGCGGCGGGGTTGGGTATTTTGCGGGATGGGTGCTCAGCCGTGTCTAGGCAGTACCTACTACCTACCGCCTATGCTTCTAACATAACCTCTGCGAGCCCGTAAGGGGAAGCCACAACGGCCGGCAACCCCTTTGGGCTGTCAATTCTCTTCATCGCTTGTAGCGTGTTGTCTGCTCGACCGCGACTTGATATTATACTTTGCGTTCATGGTAGTTCGACCCGGGCGTACGCCGAGGTGTTTCCCTGTATCGCCGGCGGGGGTGACCGCTGCCAGCGTTCAGGTTGTCTTATCCGATTGCGAGATTGTTCAGCATCTCAATTAAAAAGGGGGACGTGGTTATGGGTGATGTTGTTGTGAAGCCTGCGGATGCGGATACTCCGGCGCAATCCTTCCCGGAGCGACTGCTGGGTATCTTTATCTCGCCGGCTGAGACTTTAGCGGATGTGGCGCGCAAGCCGGATTTCATGGCGCCATTGATACTTGGGGTACTTGGCGCGATCGCTGTCACAGAGACCATGCTGTGGAAAATTGGCATGGAGCGCATCGTGCGCATGTCGATCGAACAGAGCGGCCGGGCTTCCAGCATGAGTCCCGAGCAAATGGACCAGGCGGTGCACCAAGGCGCGAGGATTGGAGCAATCTTCGCGCACGTCGGCGGAATTGTGGTGCCGCCGATTTTTCTGCTAATCATTGCTGGCTTGGGACTTCTCATAGTGAATCTGATTTTTGGAGCCCAGGCGAAGTTCAAGACAGTCTTTTCCTTGATTTGTTACGCGAACCTTGTGTCGCTCTTGGGATCGGTGATGGCGGTGGCGGTGATCTTGTTTGGTGATCCCGACCATTTTAACGCGCAGAATCCCGTCCCCAGCAATGTAGCCTTTTTCCTGAACCCCCGCGAGGTTTCAAAACCCCTCTACGCTATGGCTTCTTCCGCGGATATCTTCACCATATGGTTCCTGATCCTGATAGCGGTCGGTCTCGCGGAGGGGACAGGACGCAAGGTCAAGCCTTTGTCGATCTTCCTGGTTTACGCGGGTTTTTGGGTGATTTGGATTCTGGGGAAGGCTGGTCTGGCCATGATCGGGTAATCCGACTCCAGAGGGAGTGGGCAGTAGCCAATGGAGAGAAGGGCGAAGCCAACTCATAATGGCCCAATCTCTATCCCTCCCCAACTACCACCTACTACCTACCGCCCACCGATAATGCATGGGATTGCGATTTGAGATTGTAGCGGAGGATACGACAACAGCAGCACGCGCCGGCCTTCTCCACACGCCGCACGGGATGGTGGAGACGCCGGTCTTCATGCCGGTAGGGACAGCAGGCACAGTCAAGGGGATGACGCAGGCGCAACTGGAAGAGTTGGGAGTTCAGATTCTTCTGGCCAATACCTATCATCTCTACCTCCGACCTGGTCACGAGATTGTCCGGGAAGTGGGAGGACTGCACCGCTTCATGGGGTGGCCTCGCGCGATCCTGACGGACAGCGGCGGGTTCCAGGTGATGAGCCTGAAATCTCTTGGCCGCGTTACTGAGGACGGAGTCTGGTTCAAATCCCACCTGGACGGTTCTGCGCACTTCCTTTCTCCCGAGCGAGCCGTAGAGGTCCAGCTTGCACTGGGAGCGGACATTATCATGACGCTCGACGAATGCGTCGAGTATCCCTCCAGCCACGAAGCTATTCATCGCGCCGTCAAGTTGACGGGGCGATGGGCGGGCCGGGCCAAACGCTATTACGAGGAGCAGGGGGTTGGGGGCTGGGGGCCAGGGACTGGGAGAAAGCCCTCAGCCACCAGCTCTCAGCCGTCAGCGAGCGAAACGCAAGCCAGCGAGCAATCGGCAATCGCCCATTATCAATCGCCAATTCCAGCCCCCCCCCCCCCAACCCCCCCCCC
>JBAVYG010000739.1:0-7113 GCA_049698675.1 Terriglobia bacterium | reverse complement strand
GCTCCTCGGAATGACACGCTACGTACGTTTTTCAGCATCCTGCCCGGCTGACTGCTGATCCGCAAACCATGCCGAAACCTGCCCACGCTCCGGCCCAAACTACCCGCCCCGGCGCGGGTTTCACAATTCCCAACCTTCGCTGGGCCATCTGCGCCCTGCTGTTCTTTGCCTCCGCGATCAACTACCTCGACCGGCAGACCGTCTCCGTCCTGAAGCCTCTTCTGCAAAGCGTCCTACACTGGTCGGAGAGCGATTTCGGCTGGATTGTTTTCGCGTTTGTATTCGCTTATGCCCTCATGTTCACGGTGGCCGGCGTGGTGATGGATTGGCTGGGGACGAGGCTGGGATACGCGCTCTCCATTACTTGGTGGTCCATTGCCGCCATGGCGCACGCGCTGGCGCGCGGCGCGCTTTCCTTCGGCGCGGCACGCTTCCTTCTGGGTGCAGGTGAGTCGGGGAACTTCCCCGCCGCCATTAAAGCCGTGGCCGAATGGTTTCCAAGACGGGAGCGCGCGCTGGCCACCGGCGTCTTCAACGCCGGGCCGACCGTGGGCGCCGTTATCGCCCCTCCGCTGGTCGTCTGGCTGACCCTCCGCTGGGGATGGCGGGCGGCGTTCATCTTCACCGGGGCTTTGGGATTCATCTGGTTGTTCTTCTGGGTAGCTCTTTACCGCCTTCCGCGCCAGCATCCGTGGATTACCCCCGGCGAGCTGGAGTTCATCGAGAGCGAGGAGACGGAGGAAGAAACCGCGACGAGCACTCGAATCCCGTGGCAGAAAATTCTCGCCTACCGGCAGGCCTGGGGTTTCATCCTGGCAAAATTCATGACCGACCCCGTGTGGTGGTTTTACGTCTTCTGGCTCCCTTCCTACCTCCAGCAAGGCCGCGGGTTCACACTCGAGCAAATCGGCCTTTTCGCCTGGATTCCGTTTCTAGTTTCGGGGGTTGGGAGCGTTGCGGGCGGGTGGCTTTCAGGATTCTTCCTCAAGCGCGGCTGGCCTCTAAGCCGGGCGCGCAAGACGGCGATGGCGATTTGCGCGTTTTGCATGCCCTCCGGCATCGCGGCCGTCTTCGCGCCGAATGTCGGCTGGGCGCTAGCCCTGGTTTCCCTTTCCCTTGCCGCGCACCAGGGATGGATGGCCAATGTTTACACCCTGGCCTCGGATATGTTCCCCAAACGCGATGTGGGGTCGGTTACAGGCCTGGGCGGGACAGGCGGGGCCGTGGGCGGGATGATCCTGGCGCTGGTCGCGGGTTACACCCTCCAGTGGTTCCATACTTACGTGCCTCTCTTCATCATCGCCGGCATCATGCACCCTCTGGCCATGGGGCTGGTGCACTGGCTGGTTCCCCGGATCGAACCCGTCCCAACCTCCCCGTAACGCGACTTCTCAACCCGGCTCTTCGTAGAGGCCGGCTTCAGCCAGGCGTCTGCCGATCAACCGACGTGCCGCGCTAAAGCGCGCCTCACAACGGTCCTTAGCAAGCGCTGCTTTCAGCACGTCCGGGCATGATATATTTGTTAGTTGGCTGTGAAGACTGACGGGCGGAAATACGAATAGTGAATAGTAGATGGTGAGTTGCGGTCGCAGAGTTTGCTTTAGGCGCCGCGCCTAGGGCATCTGACCGCTACGCGTCTCCCAATTCATAATTTACATTCACTATTCAGGATTGCTGACGGCTGATAGCTGAAGACAACGGACAACTGACTACGGACAACTGACTACTTGCCATGGCAACCGAAATCCTGAAAGACGGCGCCGGGAGGACTGCCGGGTGGGGAGTACTGCTGCTCGCGCACGGCGCGCCGGACAGACTCGAGGACATCCCTGCATTCCTGCTCAACGTGCGCGACGGGCGGAAGCTACCCGATGCGGTAGTCAATGAAATCGTTCGCCGCTACAGCCTGATCGGCGGCTCGCCGTTACTGCGCCTGACGACTTTACAGGCGGAGAGATTGGCGAAGTTTCTTGGCCGCCCGGTCTACGTGGGGATGCGGAACTGGAAGCCGTTCATCTCCGAAGCGGTTCGGCAGATCAAGGCGGACGGAGTTGAACGTGTTGTGGCGCTTTGCTTGGCGCCCCAGAATTCCCGCACCAGCATTGGCCTTTACAAGAAGTATTTGTTCGAGGATCTCGAACGGCTCGCACCCAATGTAGAGGTGGATTTCATCGAAAACTGGCACGATCATTCAGGGCTGGTTGAGGCATTCCGCGAGAGAGTGGCCACGGCACTGGCCCGCGTGCAGGCTGCGGCCGGCGGTCCGGTGGTTCCCGTAATCTTCACGGCGCACAGCGTTCCCGAAAAGACCATTCAGGGCGGCGATCCTTACGAGCAACAGGTGAGGGAAACGGCTGCGCTAGTGGCCAAAGCAATGGGCCTCAAGGAATACAGCGTGGCTTTTCAGAGCCAGGGAATGACTGGCGAAGCGTGGATCGCCCCGACCGTGGAATCTCTCATCGATCAGTTGGCCGCGCAGGGCCATGGTAGCGCAGGTCCCGCTCTCCGGACCTGCGGCTCTTCACACGTGCTGCTGGCTCCGGTGGGTTTTGTCTGCGACCACGTTGAGATCCTTTACGATATTGATATCTTCTTCCGCGAATACGGAAAGACCAGGGGCGTGACGGTACACCGCTCCGCGTCGTTGAACGATAGCCCGCTGTTCATCCAGGCACTGGCAGCTATCGTCACCGAGCGTTTGGGCGAGAAGGCGGAGAAGAGTAGGCAGGCCTCCCGCCTACTTCGCTCCGAATTCAGGCGCAACCCTGGGGGACGGACGTAGTGGCGACCGACCGGGCAGCTCGAAAGCGCGTAGCCGTCCTGGGTGGAGGCATTGCAGGCCTTGCTGCGGCCTACACTCTGGCCCGTGCGCGCCAAGCTGGCGCGCCGGTTGAAGAGTTGCTCATCGAGGGAAGAGACCGTCTGGGGGGCGTAATTCGCACGGAACGCTTCGAGGGTTTCGTCATCGAAGCAGGGCCGGACAGTTTCCTTGCCGAAAAGCCGGAAGCGGCGGCCCTGGCCCGGGAGTTGGGCCTTGGTGATTCGCTCCTCGGTTCGAACGACAGGCAGCGGCGCACCTACATTCTCCACCGGGGCCGTCTTGTCCCGCTTCCTGACGGGCTCATGTTCCTGGTTCCGACTCGCCTCTGGCCCATGGTGACCACTCCCTTGCTGCCGCTCGGCAGCAAGCTGGCGATGGCCGCCGAGTTGTTTGCCGCGCCGCCGTCCGGGAACTTAAACCAGGGCGCAGACGAATCCGTGGCGAGCTTCGTGCGTAGGCATTTCGGAAACGCCATGCTGGAGAACATTGCGGACCCTTTGCTGGCCGGGGTCTATGGCGGGGATTCGGGGGCTTTAAGCGTCCGCTCGGTACTTCCGCGCTTCTGGGAGATGGAGCGGAAGTACGGCAGCCTGACGCGCGCCACGCTGCGAGCGATGCGCCGACGCCGCAAAGCCGCCGCCAATACGAATGGGACTGCACAGCCTGACTCCGCCGGCACGGGCGCAGCGCCTCGCAGCTCCTTGCCGCTCTTCATGACACTAAGGGAGGGACTCGAGCAGCTCACCGGGAAGCTGGCGGAACATCTGGACAAGACTCGCGTTCATCTCGGCGAGCGTGTTGTTGGTATCCAACTCGCGCCCGGCGGCCCCGGCGGGAGGGTTGACTCATGCAGCCGCCGGTATCAGATCTTCTGCGATGGAGGCGTGACATTCGACGCGGATGCAATCATTTTTGCGATGCCCGCCCACGAATGCAGCCGGTTGCTTTCCTCCATCGCTCCCGCACTGGGCGGCTCGCTCAGCGAAATCCCCTATAGTTCCTCGATGACGGTCTCGCTGGGATATGGGGAGGGAACGCGAGAACACCTGCCACCAGGCTTTGGATACCTGGTCCCGCGCAAGGAAAACCGGAGAATGCTGGCCTGCACCTTCGTGCATCGCAAGTTCAACCATCGCGCTCCGGAAGGGAAGGCGCTGCTTCGCTGTTTCCTGGGCGGCTCGCGAGACCCGGAAGTCCTGAAGCTCCCTGACGAGGAAGTGGTTGCGCTGGTCCGGCAGGAATTGAAGCAAATCTTGAATTTCTCATTCGCGCCGCTGTTTTGCCGGATTCACCGCTGGCCGGCCTCCATGGCGCAGTATCCGGTGGGGCATGCCGAGCGCGTAAGGAGAATCCAAAGCCAGCTCGAAGAGTTGCCGGGCATTTATCTTGCCGGGAACGCCTATTCGGGCATAGGAATTTCAGATTGTATTCGCACCGGCAGGGCGGCGGCGCAACGGGCGCTACAAATTATGAATTATGAATAGTGAATGGTGAGTGCCTGTCATCCTGATCCCGCAGTCGCGGGAGAAGGATCTCTGAAGTTGTCGTGAGCTGCTGAACCCAAAAAGCAACTGCGGAGATTCTTCGCTTCGCTCAGAATGACAGGCGAAGGGCTCAGGATGACAGGCTCGGGGACCTGCCCAGCCATTCGAGCGAAGGGCCAACTCCACACTGCGGTTCCGGGATGAAATGGAGCGCGCACCGCGCCCAGGGCCTCCGAACGCTGCGCTTGTTCAATTCACAATTCAGAATTCACAATTCATAATTCCCCCAGCCCCTAGCCCCTTTCTATCAAAGATTTCGGTATCATAGAAGTAGGATTGGGGGGGTGAAGCATGACAGAGAAGAGTAGGAAAGACGCATTCGGGGCGCGAGCCTTGTTCGATACGGGCAACGGCCACGCCATCATCCATCGCCTGGAAAACCTGGAGAAGGCTGGGCTGGGCAGCATTTTGCGTCTTCCTTTCTCAATCAAGGTGTTGTTGGAATCGGTGCTGCGTAACTGCGACGGCGCGCTCGTTATGGAGCAGGACGTCGCGGCCCTGGCCGGTTGGAACGCGAAGAGCCCGGCGGCGCGCGAGGTGCCTTTCAAGCCAGCGCGCGTCATTCTCCAGGATTTCACTGGCGTGCCCGCCGTGGTGGACCTGGCAGCGATGCGCTCAGCCATGAAACGCCTGGGCGGCGACCCGGCGAAGATCAACCCGCTGGTGCCCGTGGACCTGGTGATTGACCACTCCGTGCAGGTAGACTTCTTTGGCAACCCTCAAGCCCTCGAACGCAACGCGGAAATCGAATTCCAACGCAACCGTGAGCGATATGAATTCTTGCGCTGGGGCCAGAAGGCCTTTGGCAGCTTCCGCGTCGTTCCTCCGGCCACAGGAATCGTGCACCAAGTGAACCTGGAATTCCTGGCGAAGGTGGTTTTGGAGCGCACGGATGGATTCGAGGTGGTCTGGCTCCCCGACACTCTGGTGGGCACCGACTCTCACACTACCATGATCAACGGGCTGGGCGTGCTCGGGTGGGGGGTAGGCGGCATTGAGGCTGAGGCCGCGATGCTGGGCCAGCCTTACTACTTCCTTACCCCGAAAGTGGTCGGTTTCAAATTGAAAGGCAGGCTGCGGGAGGGCGTTACGGCTACCGACCTCGTGCTCACCGTCACCGAGATACTGCGGAAGAAAGGCGTCGTGGACAAGTTCGTTGAGTTTTGTGGCGACGGTCTCTCGCAGATGACTCTCGCTGACCGCGCCACGGTGGCCAATATGGCGCCCGAGTACGGCGCCACGATGGGATTTTTCCCGGTGGATGCGGAGACGCTGCGTTACCTGCGACAGACGGGCCGCAGCGAAGAAGAAGTGCAGCGAGTCGAGCGCTACACCAAAGAGCAGGGAATCTTCCGGACCGATCAGGGTCCGGACCCTGAGTACAGCGAAACGCTGGAGTTGGACCTCGCGGCAGTGACCCCGAGTCTTGCCGGGCCGAAGCGCCCGCAGGACCGCGTCCCGCTTTCGGCCATGAAGAGCGCCTTCCGGCAGGCGCTCGCCGCGCCGGTGAAGGAGCGCGGGTTCGGCCTTTCCCCGGAAGAGACGGACCGGGTTGCGACTGTGGCCTTCAACGGAGACCGCGCCAGCCTCACGCACGGTTCGGTGGTCATCGCCGCCATCACATCCTGCACCAACACCTCGAACCCTTCAGTTATGCTGGGCGCAGGATTGCTGGCGAAGAAGGCCGCCGAGCGGGGGCTTCAAATTCCTCCTTATGTGAAGACCAGCCTGGCTCCGGGCTCGAAAGTCGTGACCGAATACTTGAAGGCAGCGGGATTGATCGAGCCGCTGGCCGCGCTCCATTTCAACCTGGTTGGCTACGGTTGTACAACCTGCATCGGGAACAGCGGCCCGCTTCCCCCCGAGGTAGCCAAGGCCGTCACGGAGAATCAGCTTGTGGCGGCAGCAGTTCTTTCCGGGAACCGCAACTTCGAAGGACGGGTCCATCCGCAAGTGCGGGCCAACTACCTGGCTTCGCCACCCCTGGTCGTCGCCTATGCGCTGGCGGGCAGCGTGGATATCGACTTAGACAGCGAACCACTCGGAAAGGACCGCAGCGGCAGGCCGGTTTACCTGCGCGACATCTGGCCCTCGCAAGAGGAGGTCGCCCAAGCGATGGAGCGGGCCATTCGCCCGGAGATGTTTCGCGAGTCTTATGCGAACGTCTGGGACGGCAACCCCACCTGGAACGCCATCCCGGTGGCGGGCGGCGCGCTCTACGAGTGGCGGCCGGATTCTACCTACATTCAGGAGCCACCGTTCTTCACCGACTTCGGCCCAGCCCCGCAGCCCATTGCCGAGATCCGCAGGGCGCGCGTGCTCGCAGTGCTCGGCGACTCCATCACTACCGACCACATTTCGCCGGCCGGCAGCATTCCGGAGGAGAGTCCGGCGGGACGATATCTGATCGAGCACCGTGTGGCGAAGAAGGACTTCAACTCCTATGGCTCGCGCCGGGGCAACGACCGCGTGATGGTGCGCGGGACCTTCGCGAACATCCGGTTGAAGAACCAGCTTGTGGCAGGTATGGAGGGCGGCGTCACAGTTCACTTCCCGGATGGAGAACGCATGTGGATTTACGATGCCGCGATGCGCTATAAGCAGGAAGGCGTGCCGCTGCTCGTCATCGCCGGAAAGGAATACGGTTCCGGCTCCTCCCGCGACTGGGCGGCCAAGGGGGCTTTGCTGCTGGGAATCAGGGCGGTGCTGGCGGAGAGCTTCGAGCGCATTCACCGCAGCAACCTGGTG
>JBAVYG010000738.1:0-1711 GCA_049698675.1 Terriglobia bacterium | reverse complement strand
GAAAAGGGTTGCCGCTGAGACCGAGGACGTGTTGGGGAGCCTCGCGCGCCTGGCTGTACTGATGGAGTGAGTGTTAGATGCAGCCATCTTGTAGGGCCGAACGGCGTTCGGCCCTCGGGCGCGCGACGGGGCGAGCGCCGCTCGCCCCTACTGCAACAGGAGGTCACTTTGGGGATGCGACAGGAAGAGCCGGCAGGCGCCTCAGCCATGCGATTGCGGCTCGAACAATCGCCACATTTCGCCTTTTTGCGTGATTTTCTGCGCAGTTCGGAATTCAACGAGAAGTCAATTTGCTGCCGGGTGGGCATGGCAGGTCTCAATGAATTCTTTTCCAATGACCGAGCGCGGCTAACTCTTTCGGGCGAATCGGATAGGCTGGACTTCTTGATCCGCCTGTTCCTGATGGGAGAGCCGCTCGGGGTAAAGGACTTGGAACCCGTGATCCCGGCACGCGCATTGGAAGCTATGAAAGATAGGGGCTTGCTGATTGAAGACCCTGCGGACCACGCAAGATTATGTGCCAGTGTGGCGCTCTATCCTGTGGGGTGGTTATTCATTGTTTCGGATCGATGGACTACGCCGGAGGGCAACGCCCCTGATTTGCCAGATGAGTTTGTCTTTCCGGCGATTACTGCAAACACCTCGCAGTTCATGGCGACCTTGCCGCGAGATCCTTGCGAGAGTTTCCTCGAACTTTGTTCCGGCACCGGCGTGGCGGCGTTAGAGGCCGCCCGGCGCGCCAACCACGCATGGGCAGTTGACATTACCGAGCGATCCACCCGGATGGCGGAATTCAACCGCTTGCTCAATGGGCTCGACAACCTCACGACGATCCAAGGAGACCTTTATGAATGCCTGGGCGACCTGACGTTTGACCGTATCGTCGCCCATCCACCCTATATGCCCGTGCTGAACCGTGCCCAGATTTTTTACGATGGAGGCGCGGACGGAGAACAGGTGACGCGCCGTATCGTGATGGGGCTACCCCGCTACCTGCGACCGGGTGGGTGCTTCTATTGTCTGGCGCAGGGATCGGACCGCGAAGGCGCGCCTTTCGAGCAGCGTGTAAGGGCTTGGCTGGGCGAGGAACAATCGGAGTTTGATGTCATGGTCATCGTCAGGACGTCGCAAAACCCTGAGGATGCGGCAATGCAGTATGCCGTGAAATCAAAGGGGGGTGGCCAGGCAGCCCATGAAATGAGAGAAGCGTTGAGGGGTCTCGGCATCCAATTGATGGTTTACGGATGGATGCTCATCCAGAGAAGGGAAGATGGCCGTCCGGTCTTCACCACCCGGAGAACCGTTGGCCCGAATACAGGGCGGAACGAGATTGATTGGCTTCTGAAGTGGGAAACCGCTGCTGTAAAGCCCGAGTTCATTGAAGTATTCGCTGAGACGCACCCGGTCGCCGCCCCTTCCCTTGAACTTCACGCCGTCCACCGAATGAAGGAGGGCGATTTGGTGCCTGAGCAGTTCTCCTTGCATACTGAGTATCCTCTCAGTGTGGACTGCCGAGTGCAGCCCTGGGTGGGGTTCCTGCTCCCTCAATGCGACGGGAAGTTGACAGTGCGGCAACTTCTTGAGTTTTGCAAGCAGAACAATTTTGTCCATCCTGAGACGCCGCTCGCGGAGTTTGCCAAGCTGCTCATGGTCTTTATATCGGGAGGATTCCTTGAAGTGGAAGAGTTCAAATTGCCTGTGAGAGCAGTAG
>JBAVYG010000737.1:0-3835 GCA_049698675.1 Terriglobia bacterium | reverse complement strand
GTGTGGGAACTGTCCCGGCCGGCGGAGGACGTTGCACCATCAACGTCACGTTCACTCCCACGGTGCTAGTGGCTGAAACCGAGCAGCTAGCCATCAACGACAATGCAACAGGAAGCCCGCATTTGGTCAGTCTTACCGGCACCGGCATCAATGCTGTGACCACGGTACTGTTTACGCCCCCCAGTTTGGTGTTCCCCGCTCAAATTCTAAACACCACCAGCTCACCTGAGGCTGTGACCATGACGAATAACGGTACCAGTAATGTCCCCCTGACAATTACTGCCATTACGGCGACGGGCGACTTCGCAGAAACCAACAATTGCCCCACGACCCCCTTTACACTCGCTGTCGGCGCAAATTGCACTTTCCATGTAACTTTCACCCCTACTGCCACGGGCACCCGTAATGGAACTCTCACCGTAACTGACAACGTAGCCAGCGGTGCATCGAGCGTTTCTTTGACGGGGGTTGGAAACCCTGTCTTTAGCCTGAGTTCTCCTACGCTTACGCAGAATCTCCTCATCGGGATGACCACTACCCCCTTTACCATAACCCTTGCGGCCCCCAGCTCCTTCACAGACACTATCGCCCTCTCATGCACGTCCGGGTCCACCTGCTCCTTCAACCCAACGACGATCGCCTTGGGTCAGCCCACCATACCTACGACCAGCGTCTTGACCCTCTCGGGACTATCGGCTTCAAGTTCGAACCCCTACACCTTCACCATCAGTGGAACTGACACCACCACCAATATCGGGGCGACCACGCTGACTTTGACGATATTTTTTGAGGACTTTACCATTTCTGCCGCACCAGCCATTCAAGCCGTATCCTCCGGGGCGTCGACAATCTATACGACGACCGTGTCGCCCATCAATGGCTTTAACCAACCAGTGGTGCTGAGTTGTCCTAGCAGCAATTTGCCGCAGGGAGTGACCTGTCTCGCCAGCCCTGCGTCAGTGACGCCCAATGGTGGAGCTGTTACCGCCCAGTTTACGGTGAGCACGACGGCGCAATCCACGACAGTGTCAGGCCTGGTTCCGCGCGCCCGCCCGCGCATACCTCCCGGACCAATGATCATGCTTGTATTGTGGGGGACATGCAATCTGATGGCGCTTGGCGCCTTGCTGGTCCGTGGCAAAATGGGGCGCCGTGGGACGGGGAGGCGCAAAGGACTCATTTACGCCCAGGTGGCTCTTGCCACGCTTGTTCTTGCCACAGCGTTCTGGATGAGCTGTAACACTTCTATTTACACCAATGTCATCCAGCCCTCTACGGTCAACGGAACTCCGACAGGTAACTACGTGATACCTATCCAGGGAGCGTTTACCGGGACAACTGCGATTAGTAACGGGACTACTACGACTGTCACCCGTATAACTACGGTCAATCTTACCGTGCAATGACAACTGTGAGCACGTATCCGCCAGCCCGATGGACTTGAACGAGTGCCATTACGGACAGAGCGCAGTGGCCCGATCAAATGCAAAGGGACAGGTGGGGAGAGGTCTGGACAAGTTAGCCCGGCACTTTTAAGACCCAGCAAGTTGCTCGCCCACAGGGGGCCGCTACGAAGAGCGGCAAAGGGTACTTCAAGATCCTGCTCGTCAGGCGGGCTAAAGAGTGTTTGTGATAACTCGATTCTGGCCGTTTTCCAGCAGCGTATTGAATCCTCGCTTTTTCGAAATAGCGAATTTCGACGTCGCCATCCAGACTCTAAAGCCGCCGTCAACCAACGGCCATCGAGTTGGGGTTTTTCAGACGCGTGCTAGAAGTTGAACATCACCTGAAAGTCGATACGGCGATTCGCCGCTGGCGAGGAGAAGAATCCTCCGACGAGCCCATTCGAGTGACCAAACAGCGGTGAACCGACAACGCCAATCGGCGTCGCCAGATTCACGTTGTTGAAGACATTTCGCGCGTTGGCGCTAAAGGTGAGGCTGTAGCGCGCGTTCGCTGCGCTTCCCGGGCCGAAGAAACCGCCGCCTCCCCCTCCTCCTCCAAGTCCGCGGCCTCCGAGCCCACCACCGTACCCGCCTCTACCGCCTCCCATCCCCCCTGGTCCGCCCCCGGATCCGCGAGAGGAGCCAGAACCCTCAGGCTTTTTCCCGAAGCCGAACGTCTTGCTCAGGCGCAGGTTTGTCGTAAATTGGCCGGGGCCGGTACCGTAGTTGGGCGGAATGGGCTGGCCGGAATTGGGCACGGTACTGAAAGTGCCCCATGGACTCGGCGTGGAGTCCGGTGCGCCGGCGGGGACGAGAGCAGGCCGCGCATTGAAAATGCCAGTCCCATACACGTCCTGACCCAACGTGATATTGACGGGCGCGCCGGAATTCGCCACTACAAAGGGGCTAACGGCAAACCCACGGGGCAGTGTCCAGGTGCCGCCCATGAAGACGCGGTGCCGGACATCGAACGCCGCCCGCCCGTAGTCTTCCGCGATATCGTACGGGTTCATCGGAGACGTGCCATTGCTGTCAGCGTAGCCGAGCGTGTAAAAGCCAAATAACATCAACTTCGTTCCCATGCGCAAGTTGAAGTTCGTGATCAATTGGTTTTGATTGAAGAGACCGGAGGACTCGTACTGGTAGATATTTCCAACATTGGGGATGTTAGCAAAGGTTTGGTACGGCCGCACGCCGGTGGTGAGCGGCGTACAGGAAGAATCGCCGGGGGAACAGTAGGGTGCATTGATGTCGCGGGTGAGAAGCTGATGAACCCCGTGCGAGTTGAGATAGGTGACGGACACAGTGGAATTCTTTGATAATTGCCGCTCGAGACCCACGCCCCCCTGCATGGTATACGGCGTTCGCAGGTTCGGATTAACATAGTAGATGTTCGAGCCGGGCTGACAGCCCCCTGGCCCTGGCGCGCTCAGGGAGGGGTTATTATTTGGGAAGAAGTCAGGCTGGCTGAATATGAACTCGTGCTGGTTGCAGCCATTCAAGCGCTCCGCCTGAAGCAGATAGCTCTGCGTAAACCGGTCATAGAAAATGCCAAAGCCGGCCCGCAGGACGGTCTTGGGCGACTTTCCGTGGCCGAGGCCCCAAGCGAAACCCGCCCGCGGGGCGATGTCGGCGTGGTCGTGAATATCGTTCTGCGTCTCGAAGCGCAGCCCCAGGCTGAGGGTCATATTGGGGCGGAGCCGCCAGTCATCCTCTCCGTAAAGTCCCAAGTCGATGAGATTGACACTAGCCTGGGTGTTTCCGTTTACGATCGAGAACTGGCTTGCCCCGCTCGCTTCGCACACACTCTGCCCGTTGCACTTTTGCAGCGCTTGCTCGGCAGATTGATACAGGTCGAGCGAAGGAAACGTAAACGTGCCGTTGAAGTTTCCGGTCGAGCTGTTCGACTCATCCAGATCCCGCAGCCGCCCTCCGAACCTTATGAAGTTCTTGCCCAGCGAAATCGAAGTGTAGTTCTGCAATTCGTAGTGATCCTGGCTTTCTATGACCTTTCCCGTGCTATTTCCTCCGCCCATGAATGTGCCCAGCACCGAGACCTCGCATGGCGGCACTTGCAGAAGGCAGCCAGCAGGATTCCCGATGCCCGTGAGTGGCGAGTACTGCGGCGCCTGGTTGCTACTGTCGTGAAGGTATTGGAAGCGGGTTTGGTTCACCGTCCTCTCGCTGAACACCTGCGTATCGCTCACCTGGAGGGTGTGTTCGGTGCCGTTGGCGTTGTAGGCCTGCGAAGGGAGAGAAAGCTGCCCGATTCCGTCGTTCGTTTCATTGTTCTGCCAGAGCTGGTAGCGCACCGTCAAGACATTCTTCGAGCTGAGCTGATAGTCGACCCGGGGACTGAGGTTCATGCGCATTTGGGGATTGAGCACGGC
>JBAVYG010000736.1:0-2891 GCA_049698675.1 Terriglobia bacterium | reverse complement strand
GCCAGTTGCGTCATGATCGGCAGCCTCTTCGCAGGAACTGAGGAGAGCCCGGGAGAATCCATCCTCTACCAGGGGCGCAGCTTCAAATCGTACCGCGGGATGGGCTCCATCGCCGCCATGGCCGCTGGCTCCGGAGACCGGTACGCCCAGGAAGCGACCGTGTCCCGTGGGGAGGTGACCAAGCTGGTGCCGGAAGGTATCGAAGGACGCGTGCCCTACAAAGGGCTCCTGGAGGACCTGGTGGGTCAACTTGTGGGAGGGCTTCGCTCCGGTATGGGCTATTGCGGATGCGCCACCATTGAAGAACTCCAGAACAAGGGGCGCTTCGTACGAGTCACGATCGCCGGCCTGCGAGAGAGTCACGTGCACGACGTTATCATCACCAAGGAAGCGCCCAACTACTCGATTGACTGACCCTCAACAGCACATTCGTCCCGTCTATTTGCAGCCCCGCGTGGTTCTGGTGTGGGTTGTCACCGCCGCCTGGGCGGGCGCCATGTCAGTGCTTTCCACCGGGGCCTACAGCGGTTCCGTTACGGGCTGGCTCCTGGAGCAACTTCTCCTCTCACTGCACATTCACCTTACCCCCCTAACCTTCGCGACAATTCATTTTTTGATTCGGAAGCTCGCGCATTGCAGCGAATACGCAGTTTTCGCCCTGCTCCTCTACCACTCCTTCGAACCCCGCCACCCTGAACGCTGGGACACTCGAGGCGCCTTCTGCGTTCTACTTATCGCCGGCCTGTTCTCCTTGGCGGATGAATACCACCAGAGTTTCGTTCCCGGCAGGACCGCCTCCCTGGTGGACAGTGGCATTGACACGGCTGGAGCTCTCTTAGGGATGGTCCTTCTCTATGGAGGCAAGCGGCTTCAGGCCAGCCATAGCAGTAGAGCCGCAGAGAACGAGAGTAAGGCGGAAATGAAGAAGGGGACGGGGGGAGAATAGTGGCGCCACAACCACCCCGCCACCAGGCTTGCGGGAAGGGCCGCCACGCCTACCAGCCAGTTGAACACTCCGAAAACAGACCCTCGAGATGAGCTGGGAACCAGGTCCGCAATCCAGGCGCGAATGACGCCTTCCGTCATCGCATAGTACATCCCATATACTGCGAACAGAAACCACACAAACTGCGGTCCCCGCACGAGCGAGAATCCCAGGTACACCGCCCCGTAAGTGAAATAGCCAAGAACCACGAGCGTACGCCGAGGGATTTGGTCCGAGAACTTCCCCGCCGGCCAGCTCAGCGACGTATATACCAGATTGAAAAGCAACCCCAAGCCCGGCGCCAGGGCGGCACGAACCCCCAGGTTTTGCGCTCGAAGTATCAGGAATAGGTCCGACGAGTTGCCGAGCGAGAACAAGCCCACGGCAACCAGTATGACGACTACACCCTTGTTCCAGCTAACAGGGCTGGCCTGGCCGGTGGAGGAAGTACCCTGCTTCGCGGTTTCCGCAGGGCGAGCCTCTGACACCCCAAACCAGACCAGCAGGATGCAGACCGCTCCCGGAATTGTGGCCAGCCAAAAAACCTTGCGCACGTCACCGGAAAACAAGGGTAACAAAGCAAGGGCGCTCAGCGGGCCCAGAACTGCTCCGGCGGTATCCATGGCTTGGCGTAAACCAAATGCCGCGCCACGCTGTGCTTGGGAAACCGAATCCGCAATCAAGGCGTCGCGAGGCGCTCCGCGAAAACCTTTGGCGGCCCGGTCGGCAAAACGAACCCAGAATACTTGACCCCAGGACGCAGCTACCGCAAGCCATGGCTTGACGATGTTGGCTACCGTATAGCCAGCTGCCACAAGCGGCTTTCGTCGCCGGAGACGGTCTGAGAGCCAACCCGACAGGAGGCGTCCAAAACTAGACACGGTCTCGGCCGCACCTTCAATCAAGCCGAAAGCCATGGGGCTTGCACCCAGGACGCCGACCAGGAACTGGGGCAGAAGCCAGTAACTCATTTCTGTGGCCGTGTCGTTGAAAAAGGCCACCCAGGAGAGTGCCCATACGTTGCGGGGCAACCGGCCAGCACTCCCTGCTGCGTCTTCGAGTTTACCGGTGAGCACGGGCATCGCGCGGGCCAAAAAAAGAAAAATCCCGACCCGGAGTTGATTGCTCCGGCTCGGGATTCTGGAGGGGCGACTGATGGATCGCCCCAGCTAACTCATCAAGGTGTTACTTTTTCTCGTCCTCTTCGGGCGGTGGCGCCTGCTCCTCGGCCTTGGCTTTTTCCGCCGCCTTCTGCTTGGCTTCCGCCCTCTTCGCGCGCTTTTCTGCCAATTTCTGGAGGACCTCGGAACCCACCAACTCCAGCACGGCCAAGTCAGCTCCGTCACCCTTTCGCCAACCGGTGCGTACAATCCGCGTATAGCCGCCCCTGCGCTCGGCGTAACGCTGGGCAAAATCGCCGAAGAGCAACTTGAGCGCGGCAGGGTCCAGCAGGTAGCCTGCTGCCAGCCGGCGGGCATGCAGGTCGCCCCGTTTTCCCAGGGTGATCATCCGCTCGACAACGGGACGAGCCGCTTTTGCCTTTGCCACCGTGGTCTCGATCCGCTCTCTGAGAATCAACGAGGTGACCAAGCTACGCAACAGGGCGCGGCGGTGCGCGGTGTTCCGACTCAGTTTCTTCCCGTAATTACGATGTCGCATCTTCCAAATCCTGACCCTAAATTTGTTGCTGTGGGGGCTCCTGAGCAGGCGGTACAAGAGGATTACCCTTCTCGTCAGTCCTCATGCCCAAGCTCAGGCCCATGGCGGTGAGGATTTCCTTGATCTCATTCAATGATTTTCGCCCGAAGTTTTTGGTCTTCAGCATCTCCTGCTCGGATTTCTGAACCAATTCCCGGATGGTAGTAATGTTCGCGTTCTTGAGGCAGTTGTAAGACCGGACCGAAAG
>JBAVYG010000735.1:0-35962 GCA_049698675.1 Terriglobia bacterium | reverse complement strand
GCGTTGACTTGCCCGAGCCATTGGGACCAATGAGGGCGACAACATCCCCCGAATGCGCTTCGAAGCTTATCGACGCCAGTTCAAAGTGTGGGTAACGGAATGAAACTCCTTCCACCCGCAAATGATGGCGTATTCCCTGTGCTGGACTTAATTCGGTAATATCGGCTTGCAAAGCGCGTTCGTCCATTGTTTAAGGTTGGTCGTCCGTGGTCCGTTGTCAGTTGAAGGCAATTCAAAATTCGAGATTCAAGATTCAAGACTCATCATTCAGACTTCACACTTCAGACTTTACACTTCGGACTCCACACTTCAGAATTCACAATTCAGAATTCCCTATCCTGCGGTCTTTCTCAGCAAGTAGATGAACACCGGCGCGCCCGCCACGGCGGTGACGGCGCCGACCGGAAGTTCCGCAGGCGCCACCGCGGTTCGAGCGAGTGTATCTGACAGCACCAGGAGGATAGCGCCTCCCAGGGCCGCGGTGGGCAACAGCATGCGGTGGTCGTTACCCACCAGCATTCTGCCCAGGTGCGGCACCAGCAAGCCAAGGTAGCCAATTGCGCCGCTGGCAGAGACCGCAATCCCGGTCAGCAACGACGCCAGGATATAGACGCCCACCTCTACGCGCGCAACATTTACTCCCAAGTGGGCTGCCTCCTCAGCGCCCAGGAGCAGGACATTCAGATCCTTGGCAAACACATACAAACCCGCAATGGCCAGGATAATTGCCGGCGCCAGGAAACGCAGCTCCGCAACCGGTGTCACGCTGAGGTCACCCATCAGCCAAAACGCGATGCCGCGGACATCCCTGGTGGAAAGCAGGGTCAGCATGAACAGGATTACGGCGGATAAGAAGGAGGCCGTAATGACGCCGGCCAGGATCAGCGTGTAACTCGACAGGCGTCCGCCGTGCCTTCCCAGCAAGTAAACCCAAACCATGGTGATCACTGCCCCGACAAAAGCCGCCAGCGGTGAGGCAGCCGCAATGCGCCCACCAATCCAAAGAGCGAAGATGGCTCCCACCGCTGCGCCGCTGGAGATTCCCAGAACGTAGGGGTCGGCCAGAGGGTTGCGCAGCAAGGCCTGAAGGCTCGTGCCTGCAACCGAAAGCGCAGCACCCACGAGAATGGCCAGGAGAATTCGTGGGAGTCGAATCCCCCGCACGATGACAGCCGCCTCGGAGTTCTTCCCCGGCGATACCAGCGCCGCCCAGACTTCCGACAACGGCAAGTGGACCGCGCCCATCGTCAAAGAAACCAACACCGTTAGGACAAGAAGCAAGGACATTACCGCCGCAACCACAATCACATTCCTGGGTGTTGCCGGAAAGGTCATTGGTGCTCTCCCGTCTTGAAGGCCACCGTAGGGTGCAGGACACCTGCCAACTCTTCCAAGGCATCAACGAGGCGCGGGCCGGGCCGCATGACGGTTTCGGAGACGAAAAACATTCGGCGTTCCTTCACCG
The DNA here is from genome assembly GCA_049698675.1 of Terriglobia bacterium. GTDB lineage: Bacteria > Acidobacteriota > Terriglobia > UBA7540 > UBA7540 > CAVROP01. The sequence continues at coordinate 34,497 of JBAVYG010000735.1, read as the reverse complement.
CCCGCAAATCCTTCCAACCGGGGAGGCTTTGGAATTCCTCCGCGCTGGGAGAAAAAGACTCGGTCTTGGGTAAGAGGATCACGTCGGGATTCTGCGGCAGCAACTCCTCCAGGGTTAATCGTGGCCATTCACCCTTCAGGTTCTCTCCGATAGGAATCCCGCCTGCGGCGCGGATCACGTCGGCAATAAATGTACTGGGGCCGACCGTGATTAGAGGGCGATACCAAACGACGAAGAGCACCTTGGGCTTGGGCTGACCTTCAATCCGTTTTTCCACCCGGTCAATCCTGGCTTGCATCTCCGCCACAAGACTCCTCGCCTCCGAAGCGCGTCCGAGTATTTTCCCCAGGTCCTCGATCGAGGCCAGAGTCCCTACCAGGGTGCTTGCCGTCACGCCGTAAAGGGGTATACCCAACCGTTCAAGCTGGTCGGCTGTCTCACGCCGATTGGCCTCCGGCGTGCCCAGCGCCAAGTCAGGCTTCAGCGCGACGATCCTTTCCAGACTGGGATTCACCATCGTTCCGACGTGCGGCTTGTTCTTGGCCTGCGGTGGAAAATCACAGTAATCCGTGTCCCCTACCAGTTCGTCGCCCAGCCCCAGAGCATAAACGATCTCCGTAATATTGGGAGCAAGGGAAACCAGGCGGTGAGGTTTGTTCGGGACATCTACACTTCGGCCAGTCTGATCTTTAACTGTGCGCGCGGACGCCGCGGGCGACAGCAGAATCGAAAGCGTTGCAGCCAAGACGCAGAGCAAAACCGTTGCGCTGCCCGGAGAATTCACCCCGGAAGGGCGGGATGGAACCTGTGCAGAATGTATCTCGTATGTGACCATAAGAAACGTAAGCCCCGCGCAGGCTTGACGAGGGTGGGGCTGATGCCTGCCAAAATCTGTGCCGCGCTCATGGTAATACGCGCCCATCTTCCGGACGCCTCCGCCCGGAGGGCCTAGCAGGGCGACTGCACAGTCTAGGGCGCACGATTTTGTTTGTCAAACTCCCGCCGGGTGTGAACAATAGTGGACAACATGCGATTTTCATCGAAAGGTCTCGGCTGGCTCATAATCACCGGTATCATTGCCGTCACGATTGTCTCCGCCCAAGACAGGGATAGTCATCAGCCAATCGCATGGTGCTATGTCCAAGAAGGACCGCTCGAGCTTATGCAAAGGGCGCTGGGCCGAAGAACCAAGCCACTGAGTGTGGGCCGGGGAGCGCTGGTACCCGTGCTAAGAACGGAGTCAAAGCATGGCAAGAATCGGGCCATGCTCCGCATTACCGACCTCTCGACGCTCAATCCTGTCGATGCCTGGGTAGATCCCAGCAAGGTGGAGATTGTTCCCATCGATCGTTTTCCCAGTGACGAAGAGCTACTGCGCCAGCTCGGCGGCGAATATCAGGACGATTTCACGTTATCAAAGGTAGCGTTGTCGCGCTGGCTGGTCAAACAGGGGAATTCCGGCCCTGCGCTGGTTTGCTTGGTTGCGTCGGTTATGCTTCCAGCTTCGCGACTGGTAGCCTTCCTGCCTCGCGGGGGGAATTTCACACGCGGCCCTTGGCTCGAGTTCCCTTTCTCCGAAATGAAGCCCGGAATCCTGTCTGTGGAGGTGCGCGACCTCCTGGGGGACGGAATCGAGTGCCTCATCACGCACGAGCCCTTCCGCAAGGGCCCCGAGGCTTTTGGAGTGAACATCGTGATTCGCCGCCTCGAGCGCGGCAATTTCAGAACGCTCTGGTCAGCTCCCCTCGAGTCTCGAAACCTCGACTTTTTCCCTTCCGAGCTGCAAATACTCCATCCCCTCGAGAAGAACGCCGGCGCGCCTGGCACGGTGACCAAAGCTGAAGTGGAATTTCAACCGCGCGGCAACATGTACATACCTGTCTGGAAAGCTACAGTGGAGTTCCGCGCTGTCGGGCAAGACAAACCCCTGAACTCAGTAAAAGTCACCAAGGCGTGCGCCTGGAATGGTTCCGAGTTCGAGCCGCTCCAGTAGTTGGTGCCCCATGGAAGAGATTCTCCTGCCCCTATTTCCCCTCGAGCTGGTGCTCCTTCCTGAAGAAGCATTGCCTCTCCACATCTTCGAAGAACGCTACCGTGAAATGATCGGCGAGTGCCTCCGGGCGAAGACTTCCGGCTTCGGCAGGCAGGATTTCGGGGTGGTTTTGGGCAAGGGCCAGGAGATTTCAAATGTCGGTTGCAGCGCACAGATCGTGACTGTCACGCGGAAATACGATGACGGCCGCATGGACATCCTGACGGTGGGCAAACGCCGGTTCGAGATACTGTTGACCAACGAGGAGAAATCTTACCTGCGCGCCTCCGTCGAGTTCTTCGACGACGAAGGTCCAGACACGCCGGGAGAGACAGAGGCTGAAAACGCCGTCCGACTTTTCCGGGAAATCATGCGACGGTTGCACCAGGCATCTGAGATGCCGGTCGACCTGCCCCAGCCTTACCGCCACCTATCCTTCCGTCTCGCTGCGTCGCTTCCTGTGGCGCTCGAATTCAAGCAACGACTCCTTTCGCTGCGAAATGAACCGGAGCGACTTCAGCATGTGGTCCACGCGATGGACCAACTGATCCACCAAATCGACGCCGCTCAAGAAGCCCGCGATAAGGCCGGGGGGAACGGTAACATACGGCGTTAGACACCGCCCCTGTGGCCCTCTTGAGCAGTTGGCTGGTATTACTCTGTTACATTCGGTCAGGTTGGAACGAGGCGAACGCTAATGACAATGACCCTTGGATCACGCTCTTGGCATTTGCAGCAGTCCGTGCAATTCCTCTCGATCGAAAAGGCAATTCATCGGTATTCCCGGTGCTGGATCAGTTTCCGGTCAAGCCGACTACACGGCCAAGTGACCACCGGCGTCAGAGGAAGAAACGCAAGGGGCTAGGTAGTTTCCGAGTCCGTACGACGATACAGGAGTTGAGGGGCTTCGGTCTACACAACGGCGTTACACGGGATCTATCCCGCATTTCCGGTGACAGGAGGTAATCCCCGGCACCCAAGGCGCGGAAACCGCTCGGCAGCGTGATGAGGCGCTGTCTTCTTTGCGCAGACACCTTGCCGTTACAATTTTATACGATCAGCTTGACATTAGTGCGGTGGCGGTTGCATCTTATGCTCGCCAGGGCCGGTTTTATCCAGACCAGCCTACATAAGTTAGGCCGAAAGAAGAACGTCACATGCCGAACAGACCGAACGCGCATGTCATTGAGGACCAGTCTCGCGGTCGTCTTCATAGTCTCTTTCAGGGTCAGGGCTGGAGCTAACAACTGGCTTCAAGGTGCGAAAACCGAATCGCTGAGAACGAAGGAGGAGGGAGCAGTGACCGAGAAATCGACGAGGAACGCGCTCGATTACGCGGCAAAGCCCGACATGGTGCGGCATCACTCCGCTTTTCGTTTGAAGATGCAGCTTTGGCCTTGCAAAACCGCTCCGGAGTAGTAGAATTCGGGCGATTTAGGGCTGAAAAACGAGATTCCTGTTGAAAGGATGCGGCCTGTGTTTCTGTTCTTCCCCCTATCGGAATTCTGGAGAACACTTCTTACCTCGATCATCGGCTTGCTGACACTGGCCGGCATCATGATTCGTCCCCTTCGCTGGAGTGAGGCGCGAATCGCCATGGCCGGCGCGGGCACTCTGCTTCTTTTGGGTTTGATCCGGCCTGCGGATGCTGCATTTACTCTGCTCCGCGACTGGAATACGTTTCTCTTCTTCCTGGGAATGATGGGGTTATCTGCGCTGGCGGAAACGGCCGGGTTGTTTGATTGGTTGGCAGTACAAGCCGCGCGATTCGCCAAAAGAAGTGCGGCCAGATTGTTCCTGAATGTGTTTCTCTTGGGAACACTTATCACGATGATATTTTCCAACGATGCGACGGCGCTTATCCTGACGCCAGTCGTTTATGTGTTGGTGACAAGGTTACGGCTTCCGGTTCTGCCTTACCTGTTCGCATGCACCTTCATTGCTGATACCGCATCGTTCCTGCTACCCATCAGCAATCCGATCAACATCATTATCATGTCGCGCTTCCCGCTCGATCTTCTAACCTTCCTGCGGCTGCTCTTACTTCCCAGTCTCGTTGTAATCGCAATTAACCTTGGGATTTTCTACCTACTCTACCGCAAGAAGCTTAGAGGATCTTTTGACACCAGCCGTCTGCCCACGGCAGAGAAGGCCGTTAAGCATCGGACTTACTTTCGTTATACATTGGGGGCGCTTGCGCTGGTTGCGCCCTCGTATGTGCTTGCATCTGCTTTTCAGTTTCCGCTTTCCGTGGTGGCAGTGGCGGGCGCGTTGTTACTACTTGCGGGCGCCCTGTTCTGGAAGCGGACGACCGTGCTGGAAGCATGTAAAGGGATCTCGTGGCCGATTTTTGGATTCATCGCGGGAATGTTCGTTGTCGTGCGTGCCATCGAGGACACCGGACTTACGCTCAAACTGGGCAACCTGCTCCTGCATCTCTCCGGCGGTACGAGCTTTGGAGCAGTGATGGTTGGCGCGTTGGGGTCGGCCCTAGGGACAAACTTAATCAATAACGTACCCATGGCTGTAGTCATGAATTCTTCTCTCGGTATTGTTCAGAATGCGGCTCCGGCAACAAGAAATGGCTTCGTCGCGGCCACCATGTTTGGTTGCGATCTGGGCCCGAACCTTACTACGGTCGGGTCTTTGGCTACGATTCTCTGGTTACTCATTCTGCGCCAACGGGACGTGGATGTTTCGGGGCTCGACTATTTCAAAGTGGGCGTCGTCGTTACTCCGTTGATGTTACTCGCAGGTGCGTTCACAATCTGGCTGTGCTTGTAGGCAGGTTTGCAGAAGGAGGCATTGATGCGAATTCTTTGTTGTCTGGATGGCACAAATGCCAAACAGGTCAGCCATGCAGCACAGATGTTTTCCACGGCTGAGCCTCTGACGATTGCTCTGCTGACGGTGATTGATGTTGGCCCGCGCAGAGACATCGACCGCACACGTGAACGATTCTGGCGGCCGCCGTTGCACCATGAACCCGTTACAGATGAAATGCAGGCGGCAGAAAGGGCAGCTTCGGAAGAGATTTTGAAGGCGGGACTCGGTTACTTGCCCCAGGCGGAGACACTGTCGCGACAGGGGCGTCCTGAGCTTGAAATCGTAAACGCCGCCGCAGAGTGGGGAGCGGATGTGATTCTCATTTGCCCGCGTGCGGAATATGGGGAGCCACCACATATTGGCCCGCGATCAGTCGGGCATGTTGCGCGCTTTGTTCTGGATCATGCGCCCTGCCCGGTGCTGCTCTTGCGGCCGCTGGCTGGCGAACAATTTCCGATCAGCCGCTGGTAAAACGCGCTGAGCGCGCCCGGGGAGGGGTCTTGTGGTAAACTTCCAGCACCTGTTTTGTGGTGGCTTGGGTGTAGCGCTGGGTGGTGGAAAGCCACTCGTGGCCGAGCGGTTCCTGGATGGCGCGCAGATCCGCGCCTTCTTCCAATATGTGGGTTCCGATTAATGAAGAGAGCGCGCGAGCCTGACGCCTCCATTGCAACCAAAACGCCCCCTTCGCGGCGAACGCTGCGTGGCCTCGATTGGCTCAATTTCCTCCTCGCCGACGTGCAGACGGGGGTGGGGCCGTTCGTCGCGATTTACCTCGCTGGCTACAAGTGGAACGAAGAGCGCGTCGGGCTCGCGCTCACGGTCGGCGGGATCGCAGGAATTCTCACGCAGACGCCGGCGGGCGGGCTCGTTGACCTCATCCGATCGAAGCGAGCGCTGGTCGGTGTGGCCGTGGCCGCGCTGGCTACGGGAGCGCTGCTGATCGCTCGGTTTCCGTCGTTCTGGCCCATCATGGGCACCCAGGTCTTGATTGGCGGCACGTCCAGCGTCTTCATCCCAGCCATCTGCGCGATGTCGCTCGGGATCGTCGGACATGCCTCATTCGACACCCGCCAAGGTCGCAATCAGACGTTCAACTCGGCAGGTAACGTGACTGCCGCCGTGTCGATGGGCCTCCTCGGCTACCTCGTTTCCAACCGGAGCATCTTCTTCTTCGTCGTGGCTCTCGCGGTGCCCACGATTCTCGTCCTGCTTCTGATCAGACCCGCGGAGATTGACTACGAGCTCGCGCGGGGCGCAAATGATGGCGAGAAAGGCGGCAAAGCGGAAAGCGTCCGGGTGCTCTTCCGGGATCGCCCACTGATCCTCTTCCTCGTCTGCGCCGTGATGTTCCATTTTGCGAACGCGGCGATGCTGCCGCTGCTCGGCGAGTTGCTGGCAAAGGGTCGGGGGCGAAGCTCGATGCTCTTCATGGGGGCGTGCGTGGTAACGACCCAGTTCGTCATCACGCTGATCGCGTCTTGGTCGGGACGGAAGGCCGGAACGTGGGGTCGAAAGCCACTTCTGCTGATCGCGTTCGGCGTACTTCCGATTCGTGGCGTTCTTTACACCCTCACGACCAAGACGGCATTGCTTGTGGCCATCCAGGTCATGGACGGCGTCGGGGCGGGGATCTTCGGCGTCGTGTCCGTGCTCGTGATTGCCGATCTGACGCGCGGTACCGGCCGATTCAATCTCACGCTGGGAGCCATCACCACTGCGGTCGGTATCGGCGCGGCCCTGAGCCAGGTCATCGCTGGTACTATCGTTCACCACCGGGGCTTTCGCGCCGGCTTCCTATTCCTCGTGGGGGTGGCGTTGGCAGCGTTCGCTATTCTCTATATGTTGATGCCCGAGACGCGCAACACACGATTGGCAAAAGAATGACAGGCACAGCGCGCATCGTCGTCACTCTAACCGTTTTCGCGACGATGCTCGCCCTGGTGGTCGTGCGCCCGCGCCGATGGAACGAGGCTTGGTGGACGATGCTCGAGGCAGCGGGTGCGGCGCTCAGAACTTGTACAACAAGCATCGCCATAGATCAACTTCCCGGAGGTCAGCCATTACCGACTTTTTCCGCAAGCTGCCAGGTTAGCAGCGGCATGAACGCCGCGAATTGGGGTGGCACAAGTCCCCAGCACCAATGATGCTTCAAGTGGCTCATCGGCGAACGGTTACTGCCGGTCCTCCGTATTTCTCCCCATAAGTCGCCTTGTGTTTACTGATCATTCTACGGCGCCAGAGATTACGGACGGATGACGGCGCGCTCGGAAGAAACCTTGCCACTCCCTAAGCAGCAGGGCGCCGCTGGGCCGGATAACGCCCTTGGCGGAAACTGACCCACTACCGTATTCTCACCTGAACCTAGCAGAGTAATGCCGGGCGGAGTTCTATATTCTTCGCTCGCTGGTAACGCTTCTCGACGATTCCATCCCCTTCATCGCCGGCTGTGAGATCTCCCCCTGATGGATTACCTGCAAAAGAAGGTCAAGCACATCCACTGAGTTGTTCACGAACCGACGAGCAGGAGGCAGCAGGTATGTGGTAGGTAGTAGGTGGTATGTGGGGCCGGATGGGCTTCGTGGCTCAGGGTCTCCAGGGGCAGGAATCTCAACCAGAGCCGAAAGGCATAAAGAAAGGTCTGCGCTACGTTGGCTCAGCGTGCCGCCGGGAGACACGCCCACCCTCGTTTCCCCGCCGATAGAGACCCGATGATTGCTTTGCGCGAACTCGCCCTGCACTAGTGCTTGCCGAGCTTGCCAGCCATGCTCAGGAGCAGCTTGCGATTGGCGCTCGACATACCTTCGAACATCTTCACCAACCGCTTGACAGGTTTCCCCGAGCCGACTTGCTCAGGCACCTTGGGCGCACTGGGCTTGCCCTCTCCATGAAACAAGAGCTGATACGGTTCGACCTCCAGTGCCTTCGCAAACTTCTCCAGGGTCGAAAGGGAGGGGGCGGTATACCCGCCTTCTACACGAGATATGTAAGATCGCAAGAGACCGGACCGTCTTTCGATGTCACCTTGCGACAAGCCCTTTGCTTCGCGCAGCGCTCTTAATCTTTTTCCAAGTTCCATGCGGTTATTAAATCAGAATTGAACACAAGTGTCAATCACGCGAAGTTAATATAGTCTCCGACTTACTTAACATGGTTGCTCTCGAGACTCCTCGCCACTTGCGAAGCCAGCAGCTCCAGGAGCGCCAAAACGAGTATTGAGCCCCCCACCTCGCTAAGAGGGGGCACGAGAATCGCCATCTCCGACCGATCAACAAGCTCACGATCGTTAGTGTCGGTAAGCGCAATCAGCCTTGCCCCTTTGAGCTTGCTTTGGGCGGCGGCCTGATGAACCTCCCGCTTGATCCTCAGACGCGACCCGGAAACGAACACGGCGACGTCCCCGCGCCGCAAATGGTGCAGGGGGTATGAACAGAATTCGGACACTTCAATTCCCTCCCCATGAATCCCCCCCAATGCACTTAGCCGCCGGGCGCCGCGAACAACCACGGGATGATAAAGACCGCCTCCTACCAGCCAGAACCGGTCCAGAGCTCGGAGTTCCTGCGTCAACGAGCGAAGCGCGTCAGAGAGCTGGGTAAAAGACCACTCCATTTGCCCCGGCAATCGCGTCAGTTCGTCTTCGAACAACTCAAGCCCTGCGCTGGAGTGCTTGAGGACGCGCGCCGCAATCAGAGCTATGCTGGAAAGTGCAGCGAGCTGGCAAACTGCGGCGGCCGCGGAATCCTCAGGGCCTTCATCCCGCGTGAGAAAAACGCCCTCGCACGCCCTGGCCAGCGGGCCATCGGGGTCACGCGTCAATGCCAGAAGTACGGCGCCTCGGGAGCGCGCGATGCGGACGACCTCGAGCCCCTCGGGGTCTTCGCCCGATGCCGAAATCACGACCACGACCGAGCGGGGACGCAGCGTGGAAAGCGTGTAGGCTTCAAAGACCTTTGCGGAGCGTGCCAGCACCGGCCAGCCGGCCAGCCACTCGAACAAATAAGCCCCCGCCATACCCATCGGCAATGATGCGCCGCAGCCGCAAATGTAGATGGGTGCTTCACCCCATCGGACGTGGCGGATAAGCGTTTCGTATTCGCGGACGCCCTTTTCGAGCGTCTCACGGAGAAGCCGGGGGATTTCCAGTATCCTCGCTCTTGTTTCCATATGCGGCCACCTTGGCAAGATGCTAAGAGAACCAATCCGGGCGATGTAGCGGCGATTTTACATCGCCATGACCCCAATTGCGATGGCGACGTAAAGTCGCCGCTACGATCGCTCAACGCCAGGCATCCCTGCTTCCGCGGAAATAGCAGAACCATGCGCACAGAGGTGGGCGCCAAAGAGCAGGATCAAAGCTGCTCCATAAGCCCAGAGCAACAGAGTTGCGGAAATAGCGAATGGCCCGTAGACCTCCCGGAAGCGAAAGAGCGGCAATGTCTGCGTGTAAATGAGTTTCCCCAGCTCCGTCAAAATACCCCCGATCATGGCCGCGGGAAGAACCCGGTTGACCGGAACCCGGCCGTTCGGCAGGAAGAAATAAATCACGAAGCAGATCGAGACGGCGAACGGGACCGAGATCATTTCCATAACACCACGAGAGACTGCCGCCACTACCCCTCGGAACGGGATCCATCCGAGGGTGAAGGTCAGCACCCATTGCGCGGCGGTGGAGAGGAGAATCGAAAGAAACGCCATAAGACCCGTCGCCAGAGCCAGAAAGAAGGACATAACCTGGTTCCTCAGGAAGTTGCGGTTCCGCCGAATACCCCACACATGATTCAGCGCGATTTCCAAGGGCAGAAAGACCCCCGAACTGGTGAAAAAGAGCATAACCACGGAGATGAGTTGAAGCCTGGGACGCCCTTGTGCGAGCTGGGTAAGGTTTCGAATGATGGAATCCGCTCCCGCAGGCAAGTGAATCCGCAAAAGTTCCAGGATCACGCGGTAGGCGCCCTCCCAGTGCAGCCATCGCAGACAAACTGTGAGCAAGAGGAGTGTGAACGGAAAAAAAGAGAGATACACATTCGCGGCTATCGAGAACGCGTAGGCGTGTACCTCCGTCGCAAACAAATAACGCAGGCTCAGAACGAGACGGCCTCCAATTCCCTTGAACAGTTCGCTGCGGCTTTGGGCCCTTTCAGTCAGGCCCGTCACTAAGTCCCCCTTCGAGAGATGCTGAAACATCAAGAACTATTCCCTCCCTCTCACCTACGATCACCCCGGCGGAGACTGTTAAGCCCGCATGTATCCACCTTAGTCCATTCCAACTGAAACGAAGCGAAGTATAAACGATGTGCCCGCCTGCCGCCAGAGGGCGAAAAGCTGACTACAGACTTGGACTCGGCAGCGGACCCCAACCACAATAAGACTGTAACAGAATAACCATCTGCATGATCTGCATCATCTGTGGATTGACCAGGGCAAGTAAGGAGACCTGCGCCGCGCAAGAAGTTGCAATTCGGACATCGAAAAAAGTGCTATAATGTCCCTTTGCTACCAATCAACTGAGACGGTTGGGCTTCATCTGCTGATGAACCCGCAAGCGGGGCGATTCATACTCACGAGTCTTGTCGCGTTCAGGAATCGAAGGAGCTAAGCATGAAACGGAAAAAGCAGAAGCCAAAAGAGGCCGCGCCAACGAGGGAAAGTCTGACCCGGCGCGACTTTTTGAAAGGGGCCAGCGTCGCCGTATCCAGCGGATTGCTGATGACGGAAGCGCACGCGGCCTCTCCTCCAACAGGGTCGGATGCTGTCGCTGGCCCGGGGCCTGTCCCCATCACTTTGAGGGTTAACGGCAAGCCTCACAAACTGAATCTCGAACCCCGCGTCACACTGCTCGATGCTCTTCGGAACCATCTGGACCTAACAGGGGCTAAGAAGGTGTGCGATCGCGGGGTCTGTGGCGCTTGCACGGTCATTCTGGATGACAAACCAGTCTATGCCTGCAACTTGCTCGCCATACAGACGGAGGGCCATGACATCGTGACCATCGAGGGACTTTCCCACGATGGCCAACTGCATCCCGTCATGACCGCCTTTGTCGAACACGACGCGCAGCAATGCGGCTTTTGCACGCCCGGTTTTGTCGTGGCGTGCAAGGCCTTCCTGGACAAACATCCAAACCCCACGTTTGATGAGATTGAAGAGGGACTGGGGGGGAATCTCTGCCGCTGTGGGACGTACGTGGGCGTTCGGCAAGCCGTGCTGGAGGCCGCCAAGTCCATGAAGGGAGGCAAAGCACATGCCTAAGTGCAAATACGATTGGCCGGAAGCAGGGGAAAGGAAACTCATCGGCAAGCGGATCAGCCGCATCGACGGGCCCGCCAAGGCAAGCGGCAAGGCAAAGTACACTTTCGATGTCAACCTCCCGGGCATGCTCTATGGCAAGATTCTGCGCTCACCTTATGCTCATGCCAAAATCACCGCCTTGGACACATCGGCCGCTGAGAGCACACCTGGCGTGAAGGCAGTTCGCAAGATTCAGGACGTGGGCAAGGAGATTCAATGGGCAGGCGATGAAATCGTGGCCGTGGCGGCGGAAAGCGAAGAGATTGCTCGAGACGCCTTGGATAAGATCAAAATCGAATTTGAACAACTACCCCACTTGGCCAATGAAGAAGACTTGAGTAAGGCGGGTGATCACGCCAAAGCGGCCGGCAGCGAGAAGAGTGGTGATCCTGACAAGGCTTTCAGCGCCCCAGATGTGGTCGTTTCCGACGGTTACTACGGCATGGTCGTGATCACACACTGCTGCCTTGAAACACACGGTAGTGTTGCTGAGTGGACGGGTCCGGACACCTTGAAAACCTATTTCTCCACTCAAAACGTATCCGGAATACCGGGTGAAGTCGGTGAAGCACTAAGGCAGGCGGGCATCGATGTCAAGAACAACAACATTGAGACCATCTGCCAAAACATTGGCGGAGGGTTTGGCAGCAAGTTCGGCGCCGACCGTTGGGGTATTGAGAACGCCCGGCTGGCAAAGATTGCCGGCAAGCCCGTCAAACTGCTGCTCGAGCGCGACATGGATTTGGAAGTGGCCGGGGCGCGACCTTCCAGCTTCGCAAAGATTAAAGTGGCGGCAAAGAAAGACGGGACGATCGTTGCTTGGCAATCGGACTCCTGGGGCACGGGGGGCCCGGCGGGCGCTACCATGCCTCCCCTTCCCTACGTCTTCACCGGCATTCCCAACAAGGTTACTCGCCACACCTCGGTCAGCACGAACACCGGTCCCGCGCGCGCCTGGCGGGCGCCAAACCACCCCCAGGCGGCACTGCTTACGATGGCTGCTCTTGAAGACCTTGCCGCTAAGCTGAACATGGACCCGCTTGAGTTCTTCTCCAAGAACGCCGACCTCACGGGCGAGCGCGCGGACGTGTACCGGCAGGAGCTTCGAAAGGCTGCTGAGCTGATTGATTGGGAGAAGAACTGGCACGCGCGCGGCCACCAGACTCCCAGTTCCATCAAGCGTGGTCTGGGAATCAGCCTCCACACCTGGGGTGGCCGTGGGCACAACAGCAATTGCAATGTGAACATTCATCCCGATGGCTCCGTGGAGGTAAATCTGGGGAGCCAAGACCTGGGCACCGGGACGCGGACCGTAATCAACATCGTGGCGGCAGAGACCCTGGGTCTTCCGCTTGAGGCGATTGCGGTAAACATCGGAGATAGCAAGTATCCGACCGACGGCGCCTCCGGCGGCAGCACCACCGTGGGCGGAGTAAGCGCTTCCACTCGTCGCGGATGCGTGGACGCCCTCGATCAACTCTTCGCTGCCGTGGCCCCGAGCCTGAGGGTTCCCGCTGACCAACTCGTCGCCGCGGGTGGAAAGATCCAGGCGAAGGATGACTCTTCTAAGAGCCTTACCTGGAAGCAAGCCTGCGCCAAGCTAGGTGTGAAGACGATCCAGGTGACTGGCAAGCATCCCGGTCCCTGCTCGCTGGGCTCTAGCGGGGTGGGCGGAGTGGAAATGGCAGATGTCTCTGTGGACACCGAGACAGGAATCGTGAAGATCAACAAGATGGTGTGTGCGCAGGACTGCGGGCTCATCATCGACATCAAGACTGCGGAGAGCCAGTGCTACGGCGCCATGATCATGGGCATCTCTTACGCACTGTTCGAGCAAAGGATCATGGACGATGCCACGGGCCGTATGCTGAATCCCAATATGGAGTTTTACAAGCTGGCGGGCATTGGCGACATCGGCGAATTGGTGGTCCACCTGATGACTGGACCGGGATACGACGAACGCGGCACGATTGGCTTGGGTGAGCCGCCTGTGATTTCGCCCGGGGCCGCCATCTCCAACGCCGTGGCCAACGCCCTTGGTGTGCGCGTGCCCACCTTACCGATCACTCCGGAAAAGGTTCTGGCCGCACTCGAGAAAGGAGGGGAAGCCTGATGCAAGCCTTCGAATATGTTAGCCCCACAACCCTACAGGCAGCCGTCCAATTGTTGGCCGACGCGAAGGGTGAAGCTGCGATCCTGGCAGGGGGAACTGACCTGCTGAGTCTGATGAAAGACCGGATCGTCAGTCCGGGGCGTGTAGTCGACCTGCAAAAACTCGAGGAACTGAAGCGAATCGAGTTCCAATCGGGGTCCGGCTTGCGCCTGGGCGCCTTGGTTACCTTAGACGAGTTGATCGAGAATGCGGAGGTGCGACAGCATTATCCGGCCTTGGTCCAGGCTGCCCAAGGCGTCTCCAGCCCACAGATTCGCAGTGTAGGAACTGTGGGTGGCGACCTTTGCCAGCGGCCGCGCTGCTGGTACTACCGGGCGGGATATGGCCTATTGGCGACTTATAAGGGGAAGCCCTTGGTGCCGGATGGCGACAACCGCTACCACGCCATCCTGGGCAATTCTGGACCCGCTTATTTCGTGAGCCCGTCAAGCTTGGGGCCGGCCCTCTTAGCCCTGGGTGCGAAAGTTCGGCTGCACGGTCCCGAGGGAGCGCGGGAGCTCGAAGTCGAGAAGTTCTTTGTTACGCCTGCAAGCGAAAGTGAAAGCGAGCACGCGCTCAAAGCGCACGAAATCCTCACTGAGATCGTTGTGCCCGCTGCCGACGGAATCAAGATGGCAGTGTACGAAGTTCGCCAAAAAGAGGCGCTGGACTGGCCCTTGGCTGCCGCCGCGGTTGCGCTCAGCCTCCAGGGTGATTCGGTCGGAAGGGCGCGCGTCGTGCTCGGTCATGTGGCGCCCGTGCCTTGGCCGTCACCGGAGGCGGAACAAGCCTTGCTGGGAAAGACCTTTATTGACGAACTGGCGGACGAAGCCGGAAAAGCCGCCCTTAGCAAAGCCACCCCGCTGTCAAAGAATGCCTACAAGATCCAACTGGCCCGAGTGGCGGTCAAGCGCGCCTTGTTGCGCGCGGTGAAAGGAGAAGTGTGATTATGCCTGAACCCACTCCTCAGCCTGGCATTTCCCAGGAGCGTTGCCGGTTGTTGCGCTCCAAGTGGATGTTTATCGAAGCTGAACCTGACCCGACAGTCCCCCGCTCCGACAGCGGCATCTGTTGGTGCGTCCACACCCAGAATTGCCTTGGGCCGGATGGTGAGATAGCCAGTATGGAGAACTGCAAACCGGGCCGTGCTTGCTACGAATCCCTCTGATGCCTCCGGCACGGATCGGTACGGCAATAATAAACGAGTGGCTGCTGCGACCGACCAGGGAAGCGGAGCCTGAAGAGCGCATCGGGCTCAACCAGGGTCGCCGACCATCCGCAGCAGCTCCGCAAATCAAACAGGACTAAGGCAAATGAAAAATACACGACTCTCGCGTTTCGCCCTATCGCTCCTCGCCGGACTGCTCTTTGTCGCCGGGGCGCATCAGACCCAGGCTCAGCAAGCGAACAAGAAGGCCCCCGATTTTGCCGAGAATAAGCCGGAGGCGCTCGGCTTCTCGTCCGAGCGACTCGAGCGCCTCCATGCGGCGATGCAGCGGGAAGTGGACCAGAAGCAGCTTGCCGGCGTCGTAACAATTCTGGCGCGCCACGGCAAAGTGGTCGAGGAGAGGACCTACGGCAAGAAAGACATCGCGAGCGGCGCTCCGATGACGAGGGACACGATCTTCCGCATCTTCTCCATGACCAAGCCTGTCACCGGCGTTGCCATGATGATCCTCTACGAAGAGGGCAAATGGCATCCTTTGGATCCGGTCTCGAAGTACATCCCCGAGTTCGCCCATTTGAAAGTTTTCAAGGGCGTGGATCAGAGCGGCAACATGATCGTGGAAGACCCCGTCCATCCCCCGACCATGCGCGAGCTGATGACCCACACCGCGGGCTTTACTTACGGGTTCTTCGGCAATACATTGGTCGATAAGATGTACCTGGACCAGCAGGTGTGGCAATCCCGATCCCTGCAAGAAATGATCGACAAGCTGGCGAAAATCCCGTTGCTCTACCAGCCGGGAACACGCTGGGTCTACAGCGCGTCGATGGATATCCAGGGCTATATCGTTGAAAAATTGTCGGGCCAGTCTCTGCCCGATTTCATGCAGCAGCACATTTTCGGGCCCCTCGGCATGAAGGACACCGGCTTCTTCGTTCCCAAAGAAAAGCGCGACCGGTTTGCCACGCTCTATGCGGAAAACGAGAAAGGCGAACTGGTCGCGGACGCGAAGGGCGGGGGATTGCCCACCGACTATGCAACGCAACCATCGATGCCCTCGGGCGGCGGCGGTATGGTCTCGACCGCCGAGGACTATCTGCGCTTCGCTCAGATGCTCCTGAATGGCGGCGGACCGGACGGCGTGCGCATCCTGGCGCCGGCCACGGTACAGCTCATGACCTCAAACCATCTCGCCCCCAGCCTCCTGACGGGCGAGTTCTCAATTGGTCCAGCGATCATCCGGCCCGGCATGGGGTGGGGCTACGATTGCGCGGTCTACATGGACCCCCTCGAGGCTGACGAAGTGGTGGGCAAAGGCACTTTCTTCTGGTTGGGAGCAGCGGACACCTGGTTCTGGGTCGATCCCACCAACGATCTGATTTTTGTAGGCATGACCCAGCGCAGGATCGGCCCTGGGGAACCCAATGTGGAGGCGCTGAGCCAATCCGTGGTCTATCAAGCACTTGTGAACCCACGGATGTGATCTGCGTGAGCGCGACCCGAAAATCCACGTCCTGAAGGAAGCCGGGGCAGAACACGCGACCCCGCTGTTAACCGCAAGATTGCCACCTCAGTCGCGGAAATCCTATCCCCGTTTCGGACCCCTCATCTGGCCTCGCAGGGCGGGACCGTGTCCCTACAAGACACGCATAGTGCCCACTCCAACTTTGATTCAGGTTAATACCCCGCCCTTCCGATTCAGCCGTAAGCAAGCGAGCTTTTGGAACCAGACGCCAGTGGCGGGATGGACTCGCCGCGCGCGTCGTGGGAGTAACTCTCGGTTTCCTCAGACATCGAATAGGCGTGGGGCGATCTGAGTAATTTGCTCGAAGGAGGGTACATCATGCGGAAGCTTTGTCTTCAAGCGGTTGTGGGGTTAGCTCTGATGGTGCTGTTGGCCATCCCAGGCAGCGCGGCAATCAAGGGAGACTATATCGAAGCGCGAAGCGCAGATGTTTACACCGGCCCATGCTTCGCCAACGGCGAAGTTGGCCTGGTTGGAAACGAGGCGATCCTGGCATGGAGAATCAAAGAAGGCGACTGGAGGGGAACCAGTTTGAACGGCCTGGGCGTTGTGGCAGTCGTGAAGGCCCATGCCACATTAGGTGATCCCTACCATACTCCTTATCCAGCCGAGTCCGTACTGATTGTCGACCAACGGGCCACCCCCCGGCAACGCTTGGCCCTACAGGATTTCGCCGCTGCCATGGCCGGGAAGCTCCTGAGCCACGTGGTTCGCGTTGAAACAGCCCCTATTCATTTGGCCTTCGCTCAGGGAGAGGACCACGGCACTGCCCGCCTTGTGGCCGGGAACTTGGCGCGCATTGAAACGCGCAGCTTGTGCCATGGCGACGACATCTGCGGGAACGAGTTCGTATTCTATCCGCCGCTCGTTCAACTGGCTCACGCCATGCCTGCGTTCACAATTGAGGATTCGTTCCAAGGCAAGGGTTTGAATGTGGTCTGGAACCACATGGGTAAACGCAGCGCCTTTGTGGGCAGGTTTTCGCTCTCGCTCTAGTAGTCAGTGGTCAGTAGTCAGTGGTTAGTGGTCAGTCGTCCCGCCGCGGCGGGTCAGCGTTCAGCGGTCAGCCTCCAGCCCCATTCCACTGACCTGCTTGCCGGCTGCCCTATGGTTACTCCATTTTTCGCCTGGCAAGCCCCAGATCAAGACGGCGTGACTTGCGCTATCGGTGCTGGCACTTGGTTTCTTCTTCTGACTCCTGACTTCTGACGCCTGACTTCTGCCCCCAATACCATTTTTCAGCAACCTGCTAGATTTTTCCCGGTCGCGTGCCGCACAATAGAATAGAAACGGGAAGCAGGTTATTCCGGCGTTCCCGGTTTTGAGTTCAGAGCATCTAAGAAATGAGGGCTACTTTATGAAACTGCATCGCGCGCAGGTGTTGATTCTTGCCTCGCAACTTGTCTTGGCAAGCATGGCGTTTGGACAGACCTACAAAGTGGAAAACGCCGGAGCGCCGCCAGTCGCAGACCTTTCCAAACCCTTGCAAGATGCATTGGAATCACAGGGAACGCGGGTATTAAACGACCAGGGAGGCACGTTGCTGGAGGTGTGGTTACGCAAGAGCGTGCCCACCAGCTCCAGCGCCGGCGGTTCTTCGGACTTTCTCTATGCTTCTCTGAGTGAAGGAGTGTTCCTTGGCGTGCTGCACTTCCCCAGTCAGGGAGCTGATTTCCGCGGCCAGGCCATCAAGCCGGGGTTTTATACTTTGCGCTACGGGTTGATTCCTCAGGACGGAAATCATATGGGGGTGAACCCTACCAGGGACGTATTGATCCTCTGCCCCGTCGCCGTGGACAACGATCTCGCCACCGCCCTGAAATTTGATGACCTCGTAAAGTTGGGCCGCCAATCGTCGGGCACGCCGCACCCTGGTTTCCTCGTGGGCGCGCCGTTGAATGGAGACAGCTTCCCGGCTGTGGTCAAAGATGATCAGGGCCATTGGGACCTCCAGGTGAAGGTTCACGGGTCAGGCGGCGATCTTCCGATAGCGTTCACGGTGGTCGGAAAGTGGGAGGGCTGACGAACGGCATTGAGTGATTGGTTCATTGAGTCATTGAATCATTGAAAAGCATTCCAAGGTTTTTTTGTCAATGAATCAATGACTCAATGAAGCAATGGTGAAATTAACTTGATGTACTCCTCAGAAAAACAACAGCACGAGACCTGCCCGAGCCCCTCAATGCGAGTGATGGCGATTGGCCTGATTGTGTGGACGGCTGCGCTGTCAGCTTCCCCTTTATACGCGGCCCAAGGCGAAACACTTCATTTGGCAGCCCTGGAAGGGAAGCTGCTCTCCATCCCTGGGCAAGGGCCGGTCTTACGAATACATGAAAAGGACCAGCCCCTCTCCGCCACCACCACTTATCTGTTCCACACCTTGCTGGACAAACGCTTGGCCAACCGCGAGATCCGGCTCGAAGGAACGATGAAAGCCGATGGAACATTTGAGGTCGAGCGGCTCTACACGGTCAAGAGTGGGAAGCTCTTCCGAGTGCGTTATTTCTGCAAAGTATGTAATATCGAGGCCCTTGAACCCGGCGATTGCGTCTGCTGCCAGCATCCTACGGAGCTCCAGGAAATCCCCGCCGACGAGTCAACCCGGTAATCGGGCGTTCCGGTGATCGGGCGTTCAAAAAGAGGCGTGATGCTCCAGGTGGAATGCCCCAGGTGTCATTCCGAGCGTAGCGAGGAATCTCGCTTCGATTATTGCCTCCACATACGCCCAAGCCCAGAGCAAGATTCCTCGCTACGCTCGGAATGACATGAGAGCCGAGGGGGCGGTTTCTTGCTCACTCGATCACCCGATTAGTTGACACCCTTCACCCCCGGTGTTACAAAGGTATAGAGGCTACCTGCACGCGAGCCCCGCAGTTGTGGTGGGTGTAGCTCAGCTGGTAGAGCGCCAGACTGTGGATCTGGACGTCGCGGGTTCGAATCCCGTCACCCACCCCATATTAGGACCCTACCTGACAGTCCATTTATTTGACTTGGGCCGAAGCCACCGATATTATTCATTTGTAAGGTGCTGGGGGCGTGTAGCTCAGGTGGATAGAGCAACGGATTTCTAATCCGTGGGTCGGGGGTTCGAGTCCCTCCACGCCTGCCATCTTTTCAAGGACGAGCAAGAAAGCAGAAACTGGAAAATAGAAACTGGGAGGCGGAAACTGGAATCCTGGTCTTTCCCCACCTACCACATACGACCTACCACCTACCACCAATTGCCGTCACTTCAAGTTCTCGGCGATTAGATACTCAACCACCACCACGTCGTGCCAGCGCCCCTCCAGCTTGGTGTGTTTCAAGTGCACTCCCACCTCGCGCCAGCCCGTCAGGCGGCAGAGCGTCCGGCCAGCATCGTTGTGCGCCAGGAACCGGCCCACCAGCTTGAAGTGGCCCACGGCCTCGGCGATTGCCAGGACCGCGCGCATTATTTCCCGCCCCACGCCATGCCGCCGGTAGTCGCGGTCAATGTAGATCAGGAGCTCAGCGATTCCCTCCATGCGGGGACGGACGAGGTATGGACTGAGCGCTGCCCAGCCCAGAATCCAACCATTCAACTCCGCCACCAGGAGAGGATACTTCCCCCCATGTTCATTCACCCAGCGCGTTCGCTCCTCGGGCGTATGGAGGAAGTTCTCAAAGGTAGCAAGGTTGTCTTGCGTCGCCTGGAGATAGATGCGGGCAATGTCGGATGCGTCCCGCAATTCGGCCGGACGCACTTTGAGCTGGAAGTGCGGTCTGGCGGAGACGTTGAGGCCTGGCGTATCCATGATTTTAGCGAAAAGTAAGGTCTATCTTAGCAAGCTCAGGCGATGTTTGCCATAGTACAAATTGCATGACGGGGTGGGTGGTAGGTCGTACGTGGTAGGTGGTAGGTCGTACGTGGTAGGTGGTAGGTCGTATGTCGTAGGTGGGGAAAGACCAGGATCCCAGTTTCCATTTTCCAGTTTCTAGTCTCCTCTTCTCCCTCGTCACTGCTAGAACCTCTTCGTATCGGCTCGCACGCGGTCCACGTACTTGGCCGTAGTCACTTCGACGCGTATCGTCTCCCCGGGTTTGATGAATTGTGGAACCATCAGTTCCGTGCCATTTTCCAGCGTAGCGGATTTGTAGGTGTTGTCTTGTTGCTGGTGGACTGGCTGCGCGGTCGTCTGGATCTTCACCTCGACGATCTCCGGGAAGACGATGCTGACCGGCTGCCCTTCGTAGAACTCCACCGGCACTTTCACCTCAGGCTGGAGATATGTCGCCGCCGCGCCGATGGCCTCGAGCGGGATGGAAACCTGGTCATAAGTTCTTGGGTTCATGAAGGTTGCCGAATCAGTGTCGCTGTAAAGGAATTCCATCTCTTGCTTCTCGAGTTGGGTTTCCTCCAGCCGCTCCTCCGGCCGGAAGCGCAACTCTTTGAACGTGCCCTTTAGGACGTTGCGCAGCTTCGCGTGGACGCTGCCGGGCATCTTGCCTTGTCCGATGTGATACTGCGAGTCGATCACCTTAAAGAGGTCATTATTTATCTTCAGAACCGTTCCTGGACGGAGCTGGGATGCGATCACCATAGGAACCTCGAAGGCGGGCAGTTATGGGCCGTTCTGGCGCGGCTCAGCGATGGCAAAGAGCCAGCACAAAAGTCCGCTAACACTAAGAACCCTCAGCTATTCTACGCCATCTCCGGCTCGTAGAGTCAAGCCACAAACCGACGGTCCAGCCCCTTCGATTTCGGGCGATTCAGCGCTCAAGCTTGGGCCGGAAATGCCGATAAACGAATCGAGAAGGTCGTGCGCTATGTTGAATAACCAACCGGAGCCGTCGAAGAATCAGGATGAGCCCCTTCGCCCGCAGCAAGTGCTGCAGTGGGCAATGTGCCAACCGGGAGTCTTGTTACTCAGTTCCCTCGCCGTGGGGACGATGCTGGCGTGCAAACAGGACATGAACCAACAGACCATCGCCGAGCCACCACTGGAACCCGAAGCTTATGTCGTCGATGGCGACATACCCTTGTTCATCTGACTCCCGATTTCCGATCTTCACTCAAAAGTGCGGGCCAATACTGCGTTCAGATTCACCTAGCGCGGCTTGGGTGCTGGAATCTGAATGATCACTCGGCACGGTGCGTGATGGGCTACATATTGCGCGGTGCTTCCCAGGAGAAGTTCGCCCAGGGCAGAGGTATGGGATCCGCGATGTCCCACGATGAGCAACTCCGCGCCCCGGTCCTTGGCCTCGCCCACTATGGCTTCTCCCACCTCGCGTGCCCGCAGCAGTTCAGTGGATATCTTCTTGGAAGATTTCTCCGCAACCCGTCTTGCAGCCGCTAGGATCTCTTTTCCCTCGTGGTCCAAAACCTCATCCTCTGCCTCGAGGGGCGTTGCTGGCGGCACTTCAACCACGTGCAGAGCAACAAGTTCAGCATCCATGCCGTTCGATAGATGGACCGCCAGGGTCATGAGACTCTCGACCGACTCCGGGTCTCGCAGAGCCACCATCAGTTTTGCTTTGACCACATTTGCCTCCAGTTTATTTAATCGCCTGTCGAAACCGGCGCTCACGCCGCCTTACTGCATGCAGAAACCTTGAAACCCTGGACTACAAACGGCCGCGGTCGTGACTAACTGGACCCCTGCAGCGACCATCTCCTCAATGGCCTTCCGACCCCCCTCTTCGGTGATGGGCTTAATGGCATCCCGAACGAGAGCCACAGGCAGGTTGCGCTTGCGCAGTGCCAGGACATCCGACAGTACACAGTATTCGGTGGCCACGCCAAACACCACGAAGCGAGACCGGCCAAGCGAAGCCAGGATGGCATCGAAATTCACGTTTGCGGAGACCACGTACACTGGCTTCTCCACGATGAGCTGTCCAACCCATTCTTTGGAGGCCTGAAAGGCACCCGGACGGTCCTCCACGACCACGGCGTCAGGGAAGAACGTCTCAGGAATGCGGCGCTGGCCGGGCGTCCCCACCACACAGTGAGGAGGCCATTGGGCGAACTCCGGGTCGTCCGGCGCGTGCGTATCAGCGGATGAAATGATGGGGATTCTGTGGTCCCGCGCCCACAACATCAATTTCGTCAGGTTAGGGATGATCTCCTCCGCATGTGGCACATAAAGCCTTCCACTCGGAGACATAAAGTCCACCTGCGTATCGACATCAAGAAACACCAAACGGCCAGACTTGTTCGGTTCACTCATTCTCGCACCAACTGGAAATCAGAAACTAGAAATTAGAAACTGGAAATTCGAAAATCGAAACTCGAAACTGGAAACTCACGCACAACAGCTGACGCTTACTGCCTCCCGCCTTCTGCTTTTTGCCATTTGCCATTTGCCTTTTGCCATTTGACTTCTGCCCTCCGCTTTCTGCCTCTTTCCTGCCGCTTCCCGCTTACTCGCTGTTCCCTATTCCCTAATCCCTTCTGCCCGCCTGTCGCGCCCCGAAGCTCTACTCGCGAACCTCCTCCAGGAGGCGCTGGAGCGCCTCGCTCTTGGCTACGGGATAACCAGGCGCGTTCCGCAGAGCGTGGTAAGGTTCCGGCAAGCGGTCAAGATTCGCAAGGACATTAGTCCTCGCGTCTTGGAGGTATGGCCGGGACCTGAGCCTCCTGCCATTGCGCATCACGGGGTGGAGCAGCGGTGTGCCCTCCGAAGGCTCTTCGCGGGAGCGTGTGATCAGATCATGATGATAATGACCGCCAGCCGAGAACCGGAAGACCTGCTTCCGGCCCGGCGAATAGACTTTCCCTTCGCTGAATTTGCTCTTGTAATCCACCTGCCCGTTGTGTTCGATCTCAACCAGCTTGTAGACCACGTTGAGCGCAGGGACGTCGCGCGAGGTGGCGAGATCGGTCCCTACGCCGAAGAGGTCGATGGGCGCTCCTTGCGAAAGCAGGGCTTCCACCTTGTACTCGTTCAAATCCCCGCTGGCCACGATCTTGGCCTCATGCAGGCCGTGACGGTCCAGGATTTCCCGAACCCGGCGGCTCGTTGCGAGGAGGTCACCGCTATCGATGCGTACGCCCGCAATCTTCCGCCCGAGGGTGGCTGCGGTCTCCGCTCCTGCAATTGGGTCATAGGTGTCGATCAACAGGATGGCATCCTCCGGGAACGTGTCCAGGAGGGCCTCGAAGCTTTGACGTTCGGTTGGGAAAGCCTGGGTCCAGGAATGGGCTGCCGTGCCTGCAAGCGGGATGCCGTATTGAAAGCCCGCCAGAACATTCGAGGTCGCAACACACCCGCCGAGGTACGCGGCGCGCGCGGCGCGAACGCCGGCTTCAGGCCCCTGCGCCCGCCGCGTGCCGAACTCGAACACGCCCCGGCCACGCGCCGCCCGCACTACGCGAGCCGACTTGGAGGCAACCAGCGTCTCAAAATTGGTGATGGAGAGCAGGTAGGTCTCAACAATTTGTGCTTCCAGAATCGGCGCGGTCACCTGAAGAAGCGGCTCTTCCGCAAAGATGAGTGTGCCTTCCTCGACCGCCTCAACGTCGCCGGCAAAGCGGAACTCGCGAAGATACTCGAAGAATTCAGAAGAAACATTGCGAAACACAGGCAGGCTGCGAACGAAGTTCACGTCCTCTCGAGTGAATCGCAAGGCCGCGAGGTAATCCACGGCGTCTTCGATGCCACCGGCCACGAGGTAAGCGCGCTCGGGGGGCAACTGGCGGACGAAGAGTTCGAAACTTGCGCGGCAGTCCACATGTTGCTCGAAGTACGCTGCCGCCATGGTCAATTCGTAAAGGTCCACCAGCAGTGCGCGATTGGAATCGAGTTCAAGCATCTTTACCCTGTGCGTTTGTTCCCAAAGATTGCGGAATAATGGCGCCATTGCCGCGCCAAGGTCGTACAGCCGGATTTCTCGGCGGGCGGCACAGGCTGGCGGGTGGCATTCTCCTACGTAGGAGGGCCGGCTAGGCGCGCGGATAACCGGATGGACTTCGTCACCACGCTGTTGCCGCTGGACCAGATGATCTCTACCGTCTCTCCTGCCTTGTGGCTAACCAGAGCAGCCTGAAGGTCTTGCGGCGTCCTTATTCGCTGGCCGCCGATGCTGAGGATTGTATCGTTAGGCTTCAGCCCGGCCCTGTCGGCAGGTCCCCCAGGTGCGATATCTAAGATTACAACCCCCTTGCTCCCGGCCGGCTGATGTTGGGCGGCACGAACGCCCAAATAACCCGGGGCAACCGAGACAGTGGCCGTCGGATTAGTGGCCGTTGCTGCCGGCTCCGCCGGGGCCTGGACGGGCGTTGTATCCGCTGCTTGCAGATTCGAGGCAACTAGGGTGGTTTCTCCCGAAGTCAATTGCACCGTTTCTTCATGATCCTGGAAGCTCCTGTGCGCAAGCCGGACCCGATGCGCGCCCGGTGAGAGGGTGCTGATTTTCAGTCTCCCTTCGGGGCTTGTGGTCCCCACCAGCTCATCATCGATATAGACGTGCGCGTCGCCCGGAGTGGCCTCAATCAGCAGAACCGGCGGACCAGCAGGCTTCGGCGTCGCAGGGGGCTTCGCCTTCCCGGCCTGAGAAGTGGGAGGCTTTGGCGCAAGCTCGCGAATTGCCTTCAAGAGCTCATCGTTGCCGCCAGCTTGACGGATCTGGTCTTCCGCAGCTCGGTCCAGTTTAAATGAAACTCCTCGCTCGCGAACGATGGCGGCAACGCGCTCCGGTGGTACATCCCCGGTCAGAAGTTCGAGTACATTCTCTTTCGCCAGGGGCTTCGAACTCTTCTGCGCCTTTACACCAGGCAGACAAAACGCAAGCGCGATGAAAACAGCCAGAATTGTGCAGAGCCTTCGAACAGCCATTTCGCGAAACCTGCTTTGACGATGCGAATCTCTTGAGCTTGGCACCTATGGCTTTTATAGCCCGACTAGTCCGAGCAGTCAAGGGCCGTCGTTGGTGCGTCCAAGTGAGGAAAGTACACGATCTCACCTGTCAACCACTTACTTCAAAAGTCTCTCTTCCGCAGCCTTGGCTTTCTCCGCTCGTTCCATTTTGCTACGCAGGTCAGCGTTTGAAGGATCGAGATTCAAACCTTCCTGGTAAGCCTTGATGGCGTCGTCATATTTTCCATCTTTGAGGTAAAAATCCCCCAAGGTGATGGCAGCCTTGATCTTCTTCGGGTCCACTACCGAAGCGGCTGTCCCCGTAGGGGCTATATTGACATTACTCGTCGGAGTTTCAGAAGCCGTGCGCGCTTCTTCAGGTCGAATCCGCTGGCCACCGGAAGTTTTCCCCTGTGGGGACTCAGGAACGGGCGGATTTTGCTCAGGGGCGGGCGGCTGACTCGAGGTCTGCGGCGATGTCCCCCCTCCTTGGCCGGATGTTGTGGAAACAGGAGTTGTGCTAAGTGAGGATGAATGCCGAGACAGGGTATACCAGCCTCCTCCGCCCAGGCCTACCAGCAGGATTGCGATCCCAACCCAGATTCCCCAGTGGGATTGTTTCTCTGGCTGCGGCGTCGGTAATACGACCGGCACCGGTGTGCGGGAGGTAACAACCTGAGGTTGAACAGGGTGAGCCGAGGCCGGAACAAGAGTGCTAACGAGGGCGGCCTGGCCCTTCTCGGGAACTGAACGGACCGCCTCTGGTGCGGCTCGAATTTCCTCCCGTGATGTGACTTCGGTCGGTTGCTTAGCCCACCTCGCGCCCGGAGATGCATTTCCCTTCTCCGCAGCTTCGACTTCTTCGATCAGAGCCTTGGCACTCGCGGGGCGCTGGGCAGGGTCTTTTTCGAGCAGGCGCATTGCCAAGCGGACAATTGGCTCGGGTATTTGCAACTCCGGGCGGAGTGTGGGGATGGGCCTCGGCGGCTGCTGCAGGTGGGCCAGCAGCATTTCCATGGTAGTTTCGGCTTTGAAGGGAAGAGCGGCTGTCAGCATCTCATACATGACCACACCGAGCGAATAAAGGTCCGAGCGCCCATCGAGTTCGTCTCCGCGCTTCCCCAGCGCCTGCTCGGGGGAAATATATTGCGGCGTCCCGATCACCATTCCCGTCCCTGTTAGCGTCATGCTTGACGCCTCGCCAACGCGTGCCTCCTTCATCTTGGCAATACCGAAATCAAGCACCTTCACCAGCTCACCTTCCGGCCTTTCAATCAGCGCGATGTTATCCGGCTTGATATCCCGATGCACCATCCCAAGGCGGTGGGCTGCGTCCAGGGCCGAGGCCACCTGTTTGATAATCGAGCAAACGCGGGGTACGCGCAGTGGTCCTTCTTCCTCAATGACTTTCTTCAGGCTCTTGCCCTGGATGAACTCCATGACGATGAAAGGCCGGCCGTCCTCGGCTTCGTCAATATCGTCCACCCGCACGGCATTGGGATGCTGGAGCTTGCGAGTGATTACGGCCTCCTGTCTAAACCGCCTCACGAAAAGTTGGTCGTGCAGGATCCCCGGAGCGATCACTTTGAGGGCGCGCAATTCGTCGAACGCCAGGTGCAAAGCCTTATAAACCGCTCCCATTCCTCCTTGGCCCACTTTGCTCAGAATGCGATACTTCCCGCGGATGACGCTCCCTTCGGTCCAGATACCAACATCTTGAAGCGCCGAGCCATCCTGCGGGCACACTGCGTAGTCATTGGGGTAGCTTCCCTGGCATGTGGGGCAGGTTTTCATGTAGCACCCTTCAATTATGTTTCCTCACAGTATATCACAGCGACCCCAGGGATTGCCGGTCTTAAGCGCGGGCAGGATAGCTGGTTGCCGAAGGCCGCGGCGTCGCTCTACTTGCTCCGACGCAGCGTGCTGGGTAAGAAGCGTGGTTACTAGACTAGTGGTGTGTCCAGCAAAACGAGCTTCAGACTTGCGTTTGCTCTTCGGGGGGAAGCTCCCCGATGGGAATGGGAGCCCTATATTCCCAATCTGCCGTCAAGCCTGCCTTGTACCGGAACAATCGACAAAGGGCGCAGACCTGCGCCAGGATGAAGGGACTTTCCTGGTTTTGCCATTTGTGCTGGCAGGATCCAGCCGGCGGTTTCACCGCAGGTGTGTCCACAGCCTTGCTCATCGCCTAATAGAGTAGTATGGGCGCCCGCCCCGGCCCACCGAGGTTCCCGGCCGGGTTCGCTTTCAGTTCAAATACGCTCAGGACGGCGCTCAGAACTCCACAGGTAGATTCTAAGCCGCATCCTCGAAACGCGCCAGAGCGAAATTGACCCTCCATCCATCACCGCGTTGCGATTAGCGGAGGGGCACTCCTCGTGGGCGCCTGGCACAATAGGGCAGGCACGACTCCTAGTATTACTTATGCGTAACGCAATAGTGCAACAACTGGTTTATAATGTGAAAGATATTGGAGCGAGGGGATTTCGGGCCGGGTATTTCCTAAGTGAATTCACGCAGATTGTCACCTTCTCCAGGAGGAATCCATGAAAGCCACGGAAGTTGAAACAGAACGCCAGGAGCCCGCAAGCGACGCGGTCCCCGCCTCGTCGCCACGCACGGAAAGATTGGGTAAAGCCGTTATGCTTGGGGCACTGATGGTTGCCATGATGCTCGCGCCCGGCCGGGCTTGCGGGGAGGGGACGATAGGCGCCGCGCCGGTGCGTTATGTCGCCAATTTACGCTTGTGGGTCCTCACGACCGAGCAAACCTCCTATGTGATGGGGCTCAATGAACGCGACGAGCTGCAAACAATTTACTGGGGCGGGAAACTCGGGAGCGACCACGACCTTTCCGCCGCGCGTCTGCGCCCTGAATTCAACTCCTTTGAATCCCAGGAAGGCATGAGCAATCTTGAATACCCCGGATGGGGCGGCCGGTATTACAACGAGCCCGCCTTGAAGGTGACGCTGGCATCGGGCGTCCGCGACTTGGTGTTGAAATACGCCAGTCACGAGATCCACGGCGACACGCTGGAAATCCGTCTGAAGGATATTCAATATGACCTGTTTGTAAGACTCACCTACAAGGTGTTTCCTAAAGAAGACATCATCCGCAAGCAGGCGGAAATTGAGAATCGGACGCCGCAGGTCGTGACTGTGGAGAGCGCGCAGTCGGGGGTCTGGTACGTGCCCGCAGGGGAAGGTTATCGGCTCAGCTATCTCACCGGGCGCTGGGCGGGCGAGACACAACTGGTGCAGGAACCCCTTCATCCCGGCGAGAAGGTGCTGGAAAGCCGCCGCGGCAACACCAGCCACCAATTGAATCCCTGGTTCGCCATTGACGAAGGAGGGAAGGCCGATGAGGAACACGGCCGCGTGTGGTTCGGCGCCCTCGGCTGGAGCGGCAACTGGAAACTGGTGGTGGAGGACACGCCTGCCGCCCACCAGGTGCGGGTGACCGGCGGCTACAACGACTTTGACTTCGCTTGGCCGCTCAAGCCGGGCGAGAGCCTGAGCACGCCGCCTTACTACGGTGGCTTCAGCAGTCGCGGGTTCGGTGAAGCCTCGCGGCTGATGCACTGTTTTGAGCGCAACCAAATTCTTCCCGACCACGCCCATCCGCATGTGCGGCCGGTGCTCTACAACTCCTGGGAGGCAACCACCTTTGACGTGAACGAGCCAGGACAGAAGGCCTTGGCGGAGAAGGCCGCGAAACTCGGCGTGGAGCTTTTCGTGATGGACGACGGCTGGTTCGGCAAGCGCAACGATGACCACGCCGGCCTGGGCGACTGGTACGTGAATCCGCAAAAGTTCCCCCACGGCCTACAGCCGCTCATCGCTTACGTGAACAGCTTGGGCATGGATTTCGGCCTGTGGTTCGAGCCGGAAATGGTGAACCCTGACAGCGACCTCTACCGCCATCACCCCGACTGGGCGACGAACTTTCCGGGACGTCCGCGCAGCGAGGCTCGCAACCAGCTTGTTCTTAACATGGCCCGCGAGGATGTGAAGGAATACATCTTCGGTGTGCTCGACAAGATGCTTTCCGAGAACAACATCAGGTACATCAAATGGGACATGAACAGGCATTTCGGTGAGCCGGGCTGGGCGGAAGTTCCCATGGCGGAGCAAAAGGAAATCTGGGTGAAGTACGTTCGCAACCTGTACGAGATCATCGACCGCTTGCGCGCCAAGCACCCGAACCTTGAAATTGAGGCCTGCTCCGGAGGCGGCGGGCGCGTGGACCTGGGCATTCTGGAACGCGTCAACATCGTCTGGACTTCCGATAATACTGAGGCCTTCGATCGCCTGGGAATCCAGGAGGGCTTCAGCTACGCATACACCTCCAAGGTCATGTCGGCTTGGGTTACCGATGTTCCTAATCTGAACGGGCGCTCTACGCCGCTCGAATTCCGTTTCCTGGTGGCGATGCAGGGGGCGCTGGGCGTCGGGGCCGACCTGAACAAGTGGACAGCAGAGGATTTTGCTCTCGCCACCCGCATGATCGGCACCTACAAGAGCATCCGCGAAACGGTGCAAGAAGGGGACCTCTACCGCTTGTTCTCTCCCCGCCAGGGTGGGCTGACGGCGAATCAATACGTCTCCGCTGACGGAAAGCAGGCGGTTTTGTTCGCATTCCTCCACTCCCAGCAATACCTGCGCCCGGCTCCCACCGTCCGCTTGCGCGGGCTTGATGAAAACGCGACGTACCGGGTGAAGCCGCTTGATGGCAAGCTCGTTGAAAAGCAGGAAGCTTTGAGCGGCGCCTATCTGATGCGCCACGGGCTGAATCTGAATCTCACCGGAGACTACGACGGCACCCTGGTAATCCTGGAACGGCTGGAATAGTTGCCGGATGATGAGTGCGAATGCGGGCCGACTGGGGAGGGGACACGCGGGCAGGTGCTGCGGGCGCTTCTTCTTGTCTCCATCCTTATCGATGGGGCGGTGGGTGTCGATCGACCCGCAGAAGTAAATTGTGCAGGCCCGTGTTCCGCAGGAAAGCTTCTGACGCCGGCCGAGTGAAATAGGGCAGCAGATAACACTGGAAACCCCCAAGCCGGCAGCCTCCTGACTTCAGAGCGTCGCGAACTCCACGCGCTTGCGCCCCTTTGGTTGGGCGCGCGAGACGGCCTCAGTGGCCAAGCGCCAGGCCGCATCCAAATCCAGCGCCTTCTCCGACGGGGTCACCATAACACCGAGGCTTGCCGTCACCGGGACCATGCCCTCGGAGGTGTCAACAGCGCGCCGGTCAACTCGGGCCCGGCACTTTTCCGCCAGGCTTGCAGCCGTGGGCGCGTCGCATCCCGGCAGGACCATCACGAACTCGTCCGCTTCAGATCGGCCGATCGAATCGGGCGGGCGCAGGGCGGCGCGAAACCTTCTCCCAACTTCCCGCAGGACCGCATCCCCGGCGAGTGGGCCGAAGCTGGCATTGATGTCCCGGAAGTGGTCAATATTCGCGATCACCAGACTCATGGGGGAATCGCTTTGAGATGAAAGAGTGAGCTGGCGCTTCAGGATATCCAGAATCACTCTGCGGCTCCAGACGCCGGTCAGCGGATCGACGGTCATTTGAGCTTCGATCAGACGATAGGCCGAGAGAAGCTGCTCCAGCAGGTCCAGGATTCGCCTTCCCGCGCGCAAGCGCGCGCGCAGTTCGTGAGGGTTGTAGGGCCTGATCAGGTAGTCGTCCGCGCCGGATTGCAAACCCTCAACGATGTCCTGCTTCTTTACCTTCGCCGTTGACATCAAGATGTAGGTGTAGGGCTTTCTGGTCCGCTTCCTAATCTCGCGGCAAATGTCGATGCCGTTCATGCCCGGCATTATCCAGTTAAGGATGGCGAGCCGTGGCGCCTCACGGCCTTGAAGGACTTCCAAGGCCTTTTGACCATTCCTTACACTCGTCACTTTGTACCCCCACTCGACCAGGCAAGCCTGGAGGAGGCGGAGAAAAAGAGGGTCATCTTCAGCAACAAGTATTCTCGTAGTCTTATCTCCTTTCCGCATCGCCCAGTATTCTCAGGGTACAGTCACTCCACGTAACGCAATGAGGGCACGGTCAAGGCGCGCCATTTCCCGCTCCAACGCACCCATCGCTTCCTGGGCGCGCGAGAAATCTCCCTGCTCGGCAAACGCCTCCAGCCGCTCCGCCGTCTCGAGGGTGGCTCGGGCAACGAAATTGCCGGCTGAGCCCTTAATGGTGTGAGCCGCCCGCGCCAGATCTTGCCCATTCTTCTCTTGAAGGGCTCGTTGGGCCGCCGCCAGCAAGGAAGGGCTTTCGCTCAAGTAAATTTCGATGAGTTCGCTCAAAAGCTGCGAGTCGCCACCGAGGCGCTCCATAAGGGCGCCCCTATCCACATGTTCACCATCGTCGCCCACATGCCGACATTCCTCTTGCTCATGTGGATGAGAGACCTCTGAGGTCTGGCCGGGTAGCGCCTCATATTCGCGCAAGAGGTCAAGCAGTTCCTTCACCCGTATGGGTTTTGACAGGTACCCATCCATCCCGGCCGCAAGGCAGCGTTCCCGGTCGCCCTTCATCGCATGTGCGGTGACCGCAACGATCGGCACACGTCCGCCCGTCAACAATTCGCGCGCTCGGATGGCCGCCGTAGTCTCGAAACCATCCATGTCCGGCATCTGCACATCCATCAGGATCAGGTCAAATACACCCCCAGAGCCGTGCTGCACCGCCGCCACTGCTTCCCGGCCGTTGCGTGCCACCACCACGTTGTGTCCCTGCTTGCCGAGCAAGCGGGTCACAAGATTGCGATTCACCTGGTTATCCTCCACGAGGAGTATCCGCAACTTGCGGGTGGCTTTCGGCTGCGGAGGTCCCTCAGGTCCTGTCGCTTCCGCCGCCTGCTCCTGTACCGTGCCGGAGGCGCGCAGGATTGCATTCAGAAGTTCCGGCGCAAATACCGGTTTTGTCAGACAGGCCGCAATCCCCGATTCTTGGCACAGCGCGACGTCTCCACCCTGGGTGGAGCCGCTCAACAGCAACACTGAAGCCTTAGCCAGCTCCGGGTCGTTCTTTATTCGTTCGGCGACGGTAAAGCCATCTGGGTCGGGCAGGCGCGCATCCAGCAGGACTACGCCGAAAGGTCTCTTCTGGTGTTTTGCCTGGTCCAGTTTGATAAGCGCCTCCCCGCCGCTTCCGCACAGAGCCGGCTGGGCGTTCCATTGCCGGAGCAGACTTCCCAGGATTCGAAGGCAAGTGGGGTTGTCGTCCACGACAAGTACTTGCAGGCCACGAAGGTTGGGTGGCGGTGCTTCTTCCAGGCGGGGCACGGTAGAGCGAAAGCAGGCGGTAAAGTGAAACGTGCTTCCCTTGCCCACTTCGCTATCCAGCCAGATCTTCCCACCCATCATCTCGACCAGTCTCGCGCAGATGGTCAACCCCAACCCCGTCCCACCGAATCGCCGCTTTGTCGAGCCATCGGCTTGGGCAAAGGGCTCAAATATCACCTGGTGCTTCTCAGGGGGAATCCCAATGCCAGTGTCTCGGACGGAAAAATGCAAACACAGATTTCCCAGCTCCTCGGTTTCCCTTTCGACTGTTAATACAACCTCCCCCTGGTCCGTATACTTGGTGGCATTACCCAGAAGGTTGACGATGACCTGTCGCAATCGCCCGGGATCACCTTGGAGTATGCCCGGAACGGCGGGAGAGATCTCCAGACAGAGCTCCAGTCCCTTCTGCTGGGCAGGAAGCGCCAGCGGCTCAAAGGCCTCTCCCAGCGTGTCGAGCAAGCGAAACTCCACGGAATCCAAATCAAGCTTTCGGGCCTCGATCTTGGAGAAGTCGAGGATGTCATCGACCACGCTGAGCAAAGAACCGCCGGACGACTTGATGGCTTCCAGGTATTCACGTTGTTCAGGGCTCAGAGGAGTATCGAGGGCGAGTTCCGTCATGCCCATCACGCCATTCAAGGGGGTGCGGATTTCGTGGCTCATATTGGCAACGAACTCGCTTTTGGCGCGATTGGCTGCTTCTGCGGCCTCTTTGGCCTGCCGCCATTCTTCTTCGGCGCGTTTCCTTTCCGTTATGTCGATCACGGTGCCTTCGATCTCAGGACTCGCACCGTTGCCATTCTCTACCAGGCTGGAGTTTTCCAATAGCCAGGCGCGACTGCCGTCTTTGCGACGGATGCAAATCTCATAGGAAGCGACGGCCTTGTGCTCCTTCAGCCGTGAAATGAGCACTTCGCGCGTTCCGACGTCATAACAGTCCTCCACTCGAAGGCCGAGCACTTCCGCCGGGGAGGAGTAGCCAAGAATCTGCGCAAATGATTCGTTGCAGTCGATGAACCGGCCGTCCAGCGAGGTGCGGAAAACTCCCGCCATGTTCCGCTCAAACAACAAGCGGTAGCGTTGCTCACTCGCGCGCACAGCTTCCTCGGCCCGCTTCTGCCGGATCAGTTTCCACATCCCATCCATCAGCAACGTCAACTGCCGTACGTCCGGCTCGTCGTACCCATCGTCCTTGTTGGCGACACCCGCAATGGCCACAACGTTCTCATGGTCAAGTACCGGGATGCTCATGAAGCGGAGGATGTCGATCTGACCTTCCGGATATCCTTGCTTGAGAGAGTTAGCTGCCGAGTAGTCATTGACGATGACCGGCCTGCGCTGCTGTACCGCCTCTCCCCACAACCCGATGCTGGGCACGGAGTGCGGTCTCTGCTTCTCGTCCTTCGCGCACCCCTCCACGGCCGCTCCGGAGCAGGAGCGCACGGTCAGCAGCGATCCATCTTCGTTGATGAGAGTCAGCAAGCCGTGCTTGCTTTTGGTGAGCAAGATTCCCTGCTCGAGCGCAAAGTCGGCGATTTGCTGGGGAGAAAATTCTGACATGTGGCTGAGCTTCAGGAGAGCCTCGAGACGTGCCTCATCAAGTCGCAGAGCTTCCTGTGAAAGTTGCCGGTGGATGGCGGCGCCCAGAGTTCCCCCCGCCGCGCGCAGCGCTTCCATCTCAGGTGAGGACCATTGGCGTTCGTCTATACAATCGTGGAATCCGATGCTTCCCCACCACTCGCTTCCTGCAAAGAGAGGGACCTCGATTAAAGAGCGTATGCCCTGCGGGAGCAGCGCGCGTTGTTGTTGAGGCAGATCCGAGACGCGGAACTTAATCACCTCCCCCTGGCGAAAAGCCGTCGCCCAGCTCCCTAAGCCACCGGCTTCCCAGGGAAATCCTTGGAGTTTTGGGTTGTTGATATCAGGGGCGATTCCCGGCGCCACCCATTCAAATCGTTGGCTTGCCAACAACTCCCCGTTCCGGCCGCGATGATTCTCAAGGATGTGCACTCGGCTAACCCCCGTTGCCCGCCCCAACCTGGCGAGCACGCTTTCGATGGCCTCTTTCCAGTCCGCCGCCAGCAACAGCCGCTGGGCGGCGAAACTAACCGCCTCCAGAATGGCGTCACGCCGCCGGAGCGCCTCTTGCGCTCTCTTCCGCTCACTTATATCGCGGATCGACCCTTGTATTCCCACGACCTTGCCCTCTTTCTCGATCAAGCGGGTGCTGACTTCGATAGGAATCCGGCGACCATCCTTGGCGACCAGTTCTATTTCATACTGGGTACTCGCACCGCTCTGAAGTTTCAGGTTCAACATTTCAGTCGCCCGCTCAACCGACCCGGGAGCAAGCAGGTCCAAGACCTTTTTCGTCAAGAGTTCGCTGCCG
>JBAVYG010000734.1:0-4035 GCA_049698675.1 Terriglobia bacterium | reverse complement strand
GCACCCAGGCTGGCCATCTCGAGCGAGATCGGGTAGACGCCATGTGGGTAGCCTGAGACCTGGAACGTCCCAAGCCCCTGTTGCGTATAATTAGAGCTCCTCTCAGTGCGTTGAAGAGGCGAGCGTGGGTACAAGTGCTTCTGATAAGGTAGCGACGACGATCGAAGGGAGCAGACATGAATAGACACAACAAGCATACGGCAGCGTTGGGTATGCTCATTGTTCTGACACTCTGCCCTTTCCACAAAGCGTCTGCGGCACAGGAGGGCGCTATTGTGCCGGTGGGCATCCTTCTGCCCGCCACAGACGCTCAGGGGCGCATCATTCAAGCCACCGCTCCCGACGGCAAGGCGTATCCGGTGTTTCGTTCACCCCAGGACTCCCCGCTTATACAACATGTTCGCGTGGTGCTGCAAAATAGCTTCGCGCAGCAGGCGCTGAGGCTTGACCGCTATGCTCGCAACCTCCTACTCCACGAGCCGGGCGGAGGCGGGGAACAGCGCCTGACGGAGCCGATGTACTTGCTCCTGTCTGGGGAAGAGGGTGGATTTGCCCGATATGGTTTCTGGCTCGAAGACCCGCGCGGCGGCAGGCGGTTGGTCCTGGCGGGTTATGTGGATTTGGTGGTTGATGAAGAGGACATCGCTGCCGGGAATCTGGAGGAGATCTTCTCCCACGAGCTGGGGCACTTGATCCTGAAATCTCTTCTGGGCGACATCAGCAGCGGCCCATCACGCAAGATGCACCAGAGCATGACGGTGACAGACTACTCCACGGCCTTCGATGAAGGTTACGCTGAGCACTTCCAGCCCCTGGTTCGCGATGCAACCGACAACGCCTACCTGCGGGAGTTGACCAAGGGGGCAACCGCAACCGACCTAAACCTGCTATGGCTCAGCAGGCTGGATCAGCAAATGCGCACCGACGGCGTGAAGCGGAATTTGTTCATTCATCGCAAAGCCCTGCCCGCCGCGGCGCTCCAGCCTGACCCGGACCGCTACCAACTCTATCTCGACAGCGAAACGTCGGTGGGTTTCTTCTCCGATGAACTCAAAAACGCGCAGGAGATGATGGCGTGCGAAGGCGTGATCGCCACTTTGTTCTATCGCTTCGTGAACGACGACCGCCTGCGCAACCGATACCGCGAGGCGGGGTTTTACCAGCAGTTTCTGGCCTCCGGAGTTTCGCGCGATGAGATAAAACAAGCGATCTCTCCCTACGAGAATGTAAACCTGAAGCTCTTCGCCGCCATGCGGAGGGTGGCTGCGGAATCGGCCCGTGCCCGCCAGCCTTTGATGATCGAACTGGTCAAGGCCTATGCGAGCCTGTTCCCCGAGGAGGCCGAGTCGATTTGCAGGGTTTTTCTCCAGACCACGCGCGGAGTCACCGCTTCGCAGGACCTCGCCACCGCCTTTGAGAGCGCCGCCGCCGCGGGCCGCAGGGGTGACATCGAAGCCTTCCGCCAGCGCTCCGGCGCCGCCTTCTCACTGCTTCGGGCCACTACCGATCAAATAGCGCATGGCAAGCTGGCATTGGAGGCGAACTTGGGACCGGAGTTATGGGTGTTGAACTCAAGTTTCAAAATAGCTCCCGCCGTCTGGGAGCGCGACCGAACCCTGCCGCTCACGATCAACCTCAACTCCGCCAGCGAAGCCGAGTTGATGACTTTGCCTGGCGTGGACTTAACAACCGCCCGGCGGATGGTGGCCGAACGCCGGGCGCGCGGCTTCTTCAGAAGCCTGGACGAGCTGTGCGCAGCGGCAGGTTTATCGCCCGGGCTCTTGAAATCCCTGGTCGAGATGAACGAGCAGATGCAAAGACAGGAGGAATACAAGCGCCAATAGAGGGTAATTACAATTCCTTTTTCAGCGGGGTCTCGGAATTGGAAAAGGCCGGGGCGGTCCCAACCTCCCATTTCACCCTCTCATGCCGCGATGCGTTTAACAACGGGGATCCCCTGCGCCGCAGCGCATTATCGACTGCTGACCACACAACATGAGCAAAGTCCGGCAACGACATAGGAGGAACAATGAAATCGAATGCTCCGCGCTCGATGACTTCCAGGTAAAGGGCGATGTCAACAACTTCAGAGACCACAATGACGTTGACAGGCGCTGGGGCCCTCGCGGCCAGATTCACGACGACTTCCCATGACCCGTCGGGGAGTCGGGTATCGGTCAGTACCAGATGTGGCGGCTGGCGCCCCCACAGGGCCTGGCTGGCTTCGTGGCAGGTTCGCACGCTTTGGGTTTCGATGCACTGGCTCTCAAGCGCGCGCCTGAGAGCGCCCATCGGTTCAGGACGGTCGTGGACTAACAGTGCCCTAATCATCTCTTGCATGGTGGGATCCTTTGATCAGAACTCAATGAAACGAAGCAATGCCACGTCGCCCCTCACCGCTGCCTAAAGGCGTCAACGCGGGAGCAAGCTCCTGCACTGCAAGGTAACGTGACCACATCCGGTATCGC
This sequence comes from Terriglobia bacterium, assembly GCA_049698675.1. Taxonomy (GTDB): domain Bacteria; phylum Acidobacteriota; class Terriglobia; order UBA7540; family UBA7540; genus CAVROP01. The sequence goes on along the minus strand of JBAVYG010000734.1, from coordinate 1,567 downwards.
CATTTCCTAAACGCGTATTCTCTAGGGCACAATCTTGGCGCTAACCTGTTAAGGAAACATGAAGGATGATTGAATTTTTCATGGAAGATTCTGACTGAAGAGACCTAGGATGCACAGGGGAAAAGGACGGTGAACACAGAACCTTTGCCCAATTGACTCTCCACTGTTACCCGGCCGTGCATTCGCTCCACGATATGTTTAACGATGGAGAGTCCCAGGCCGGTGCCCCCCACCTCGCGGGAACGCGCCTTGTCAACCCTATAAAAACGCTCGAAAAGGCGGGGCAAATCAGCAGAGGGAATTCCGATACCGTTATCCGCGATGGTGACGCTCACCTCATCGTCCTTGGTTCGCGTGACCTCCACTCGCACTTCGCCATCCGGGCGGTTGAACTTCACGGCATTGTCCAGGAGATTCACCAGCGCCTGCTCGAGGTGGACCCGCTCACCGAGGACCGTAACTTCCTCAACCTGGCCACGAATCAGCTTGACCCCACGGCCGTGCGCCTCCGTTTCCACGGTCCGCAAGGCGGCTTCCATAGCTGCCCGGACCGAAACTCGTGCCTGCTCTGCCGTGGGCTTGCCGGACTCCAGCTCGGACAGGGCCAAGAGATCGGAGGCGATGCTATTCAAGCGTATGGCATGAGTCTTGATGATCTCGAGGAATTTGCGGTTGTTCTCCCGGTCTTCGAGCGCACCCTCCAGCAGCGTTTCCGTATAGCCGCGAATAGCGGTCAGCGGCGTACGCAATTCGTGTGAGACGTTTGCGACAAAGTCCTTTCTCACGCGTTCCAGTCTTTCCAGGTCGGTGATGTCATGAAGGATGGCAATGGCGCCGCGCCCTCCAGCCACTCGAAGCGGTGCAGCCTGGACCTCAAAGGCGCGGCCTTCGGCAGCAGGAAGCTGCAACCGCTGCTTCAAAGTTTCGCCGGTGGTCACGACGCGCGACAGAATCTCGCGCAGAACCGGGTCACGTACAACATCCACCAGAGGCGACCTTTCCGGGATCTCGGCGCGCGCGCCGACCGTGCGGGCAAAGGAGGCGTTGTAGAAAGTGATTCTCAGGTCTTGGTCCACCGCCAGAACGCCTTCGACCATACTGGTGAGAATCGCTTCGCGACGCGCCGACTCCAGGCTCAACCGCTCTACGAGCTCGCGTAACTGGGAAGCCGTCGAGTTGAGTGAGCGTGTTAGGGCCCCCAACTCGTCGTCCGCGTCGGGCAACGGGCCTTCAGCGAAATTCGATTTCACCAGCCCCTCGGCGAAAGCGCGCAGCCTGCCAATCCGGCGCGTGAAGGGCCGAGAGAGAAAAAAGGCAATAAAGAGGGCGACGAGAATAGCAATCAAGGAGGCGGTCAGGATCCGCCATCGGACCGCCGCGATGGCGTCATCGAGGTTCTCAAGCGGCAGCGCCAGCCTGAGCACATACCCGGAACGGCCCTGGTATTGGAGCGGGATGGCCAAGTAGCACAAGTCGCGCCCGAGGGTGCTACTGCGGCGGATGGCGCTACCTGTGCGGTTCTGGTAAGCTGCCTGAATCTCCGGGCGACCCGCGTGGTTCTCCATGC
>JBAVYG010000733.1:0-4100 GCA_049698675.1 Terriglobia bacterium | reverse complement strand
GGACATCCTCGATCAACAGATCATTGATGTGAACAATCGCAAGGTTGTGCGGGTGAATGATGTTGACTTCGACATCCAACCCATCGACCAACACACGGAACTGCGCATTATCGGGGTCAATGTGGGGCTGGCAGCGGCCCTCCGCAGGCTGTTGCAGGGCCTCATGGCCAAGCATACCATCCGCATGATCACGAGCCTCTTTCCGACGAAGATCATTCCGTGGGAGTTCGTTAACCTGATCGAGCCGGACCCCCAACGCCGGCTCAAGCTGCGCCTGTCTTACGACCGCGTGGCAGAGCTTCATCCTGCCGACATCGCTGACATTCTCGAGGGGCTGAGTCGCGATGAACAGAAATCCGTCATTGAGGGCCTTGACGAAGAAACGGCTGCCCAAGCGCTCTCCGAGATTCCCACGCGTATGCAGGCGGACTTGCTGGAAAGCATATCAGCCCAAAGGGCGGCGGATATTGTGGAAGAAATGCCTCCTGATGAGGCCGCCGACGTCTTGCAGGAGTTGTCGCCCGAGACCTCGGCCGAGGTCCTGGCGGATATGGAGAAGGACGAGGCCAACGAGGTTCGCGAGCTGCTGGGATTCGAGGAGAACACGGCCGGCGCGCTCATGACCACGGAATACGTGGTCGTGCACGAATCCGCCACGGTGGAAGGGGCCATAGCGGCCTTGAAGAGCTTTGAGGGGCGGATTGAGTTGATCCACACGATTTACCTCGTGGACGACGCCGCCGTCCTTGCTGCGGCGGTCCCCGTCGGTCGCATTCTCCTTTCCGAAGCCAGCACGCCGCTCAAGGAGCTTGCGACGGACTCGCTGATTTCCGTCCCCTCTCACGCCGCCGCGATTTCCGTGGTTGATCTGTTTCACAAATACAATTTGATCTCCCTGCCCGTGGTGGATGACAGCGGGCATTTGCTTGGCGTGGTCACGGCTGACGACGTCCTGGAACTCGTCATCAACAAGAGGCAATTCCGCAGATGAGGATAATTCCCGTGAATCGCGAACGTCTTCGCACCTTCCGCACGCGACTGCTGATTTTCCTGGCTGTCCTCGGCCCCGGAATGATCACCGCCAACGTGGACAACGACGCGGGCGGGATTTACACCTACTCCGTTGCCGGGGCCAAGTTCGGGTATTCACTGCTCTGGACGTTGCTCCCCATCACCGTGGCGCTGATTGTGGTTCAGGAGATGGTGGCCCGGATGGGCGCGGTCACCGGCAAAGGTCTGGCGGACCTGATCCGCGAAGAGTACGGTTTCCGCACCACCTTCATCCTCATGATGATGCTGCTTGCAGCCGACCTCGGAAACACCATCTCTGAGTTTGCGGGCCTGGCCTCAGGCATGGCGGTTTTCGGCGTGACCCGCTACATTGCGGTCCCTCTTGGCGCCCTGCTGGTGTGGGCGCTGGTCGTGAAGGGCACTTACCGGTCGGTGGAGAAAGTCTTCCTGGCGGCTTGCGTCTTTTACGTTGCCTACCCCATCTCCTGCTTCCTTGCCCATCCCAAGTGGTCGGATGCGGTGATCAGCACACTAAAGCCCTCCTTTCAATTCAGTGCCGGGTACTTCTACATGCTCACCGGGGTAGTCGGCACGACCATCGCGCCCTGGATGCAGTTCTATCTTCAATCGGCGGTGGTGGAGAAGGGCATCAAGGTGAAGGAATACATCTATTCCCGCTGGGATGTCATCGTGGGCTGCATCATCACAGACGTGGTGGCCTTCTTCATTATTGTAGCCTGCGCAGCGACCATTTATATTAGCGGCAACCGGCAGATTAATGATGCGGGGGACGCCGCCATGGCCCTGGCGCCACTCGCCGGGCATGCGGCCAGCGCCCTCTTTGCTTTCGGACTCTGCAATGCCTCCCTTTTCTCGGCTTCTATTCTGCCGTTGGCGACCGCTTATTACGTCTGCGAAGGGCTGGGCCTGGAAGCGGGCGTTAACAAGCGCTTTCATGAAGCGCCGACCTTCTACTGGCTCTACACCACGCTGATCGGGGTGGGCGCGCTGACGGTCATCCTGTTAAGCGAAGCCAAGCAAATCCCCATCATCCTGCTTTCGCAGGTGGCCAACGGCATTCTCCTGCCCTTCGTCCTGATTTTCATGCTTCGCCTCGTGAACCGTGATGATTTGATGGGAAAGTACAAGAATTCCCGCCTCTTCAATAATATTGCCTGGGTGACCTGCGTGGTGATGATCGCCCTGACGCTGTTGCTCGTGGTCAGCACCTTGTTCCCCAAGAAGTTGCCTGCCTGATCGTCGCGCCCCTGAGGCAGTTGAAAGTCGAGAGTCGAAAGTCGAAAAGGGCGATGCCGCGAGAATATGCGCGACAACCTGCGCAGAGTTTGGCGGTAAGAACCTAACATGCTGTGTTTTCAATAACATTCCCGCTTTCAACGCGTAACTACCTTTGTTTTCTATAACATTCCCGCTTGTGCCCTGCCTGTGAAAGTCCGACCCTTTGTTTTCATAGATATTCCCGCGTTGTTCGTTCACTTTTAAAAATCCTTTTTCTCTTTCTCTTCCATGTGCGGACTTGTTGTCCATCTGATAGCAGCGAGGTTTCCCCCCTTCTCGCCCCCCTTGGATACTTTCGAGAGTGGGTTTGGGGGAGCGGAATTGCAGCCAAGCGTTCCCAGCCGGCCATGACCGTCTCCCTTGCTTCAACATACTACACTAGCCTATCTTGTTGCGGGTGTCAAGAGACAGGGTGTCCGTTTCGGTCTAGGGGAGGAGGTGGGATTGCTCATCAAACTCGGCGTGGCTGACCAGAGGTTGCCCAACGGCTTGGTGTTACAATGCCTGTGCATGACAAGCAAACGCCAAGGGTCGATCCATTTGTTCCGCTTCGCCGGGATCGATTTGTTCTTGCATTGGTCCTGGTTTCTGGTCGCGGCGTTTGAAATCAGCAATCGAGCGAAAACCTATTCCTCTCTCGCCTGGAACGTGCTGGAGTATCTGGCGCTCTTCGCCATTGTGATGCTGCATGAGTACGGCCATGCGCTGGCCTGCCGGCAGGTTGGAGGAACGGCGAATCAGATTGTGCTCTGGCCTCTCGGCGGAGTGGCGTATGTGAACCCGCCCTCACGGCCAGGCGCCACGCTGTGGAGCATCGCGGCGGGGCCGCTGGTGAACGTGGCGCTCCTTGTCATCGTATCCCCGCTGGGGATAATATTGGACCGCTCGTTGGGGTTGGCGGAGACGGCGCCCGATGCCCACGCGTTCTTGCGAGCGCTCTGGTTCATTAACCTGGGCTTGCTGATCTTCAATCTGTTGCCCGTCTATCCGCTGGATGGCGGCCAGATTCTTCGTTCTTTGCTCTGGTTTGTGGTAGGACGTGCCCGCAGCTTGATGGCGGCAGTGGTGATCGGTTTCATCGGCGTGGCGGGGCTCCTCATTCTCGCCGTGCGGATGCAATCCGTCTGGTTTGGCGTTCTCGCCGTATTTATCCTCACGAGTTGCTGGAGTGGACTACAGCAAGCGCAAGCGCTGTATCGTTTGGCCAAGTTGCCTCGCCATGAAGGGTTCGCCTGTCCGTCGTGCAAAGCTGCGCCACCGGTGGGAAGGTTTTGGAAGTGCAGCCGCTGTGGTGAGGCCTTTGACACCTTCCAAACGCGATCCGTCTGCCCGAACTGCGCGGCGCAGCCTGCGGTGACGATGTGCGTGGACTGTCGCGCCCAGAATCCTTTCAGCGAGTGGATTATTCCTGCCCCTGTGCGTCCTAATTAGGGCTGCAAATTAGCTGTGGGGGAACTGGCGGTCTAACTCGAGATTGAGCTTCAGACTGGCTGGCGCAGAGCGAAGCTCTGCGGTCTTCAGGGATTAGAAATCGGGCGAAGCGCAGAGCTTCGCTCTGCGCTAGCCCGGCGACAAATTCTTAGCCCTCATTCTGAAAGGAGCATCTAAATTTAGGGCTATACAGATTTCGGTAGTGGGTCAGTTTGGTGTTGTAGCGGCGAGTTTACCTCGCCTAATGGCGGCGTAAAGCCGCCTCTACATCAAACTGACCCACTGCCCAGATTTCACTTGACTTCGCGCACTTCCTGTGTAGAATGTAAGATGTAGTTAGGTAAGAGCGGGTACTAAAA
>JBAVYG010000732.1:0-1828 GCA_049698675.1 Terriglobia bacterium | reverse complement strand
GGGCGGGCCGGGTGAGGGGGTCATTAACCTTACTTTGGCTCGGGCCGTCCCCTTTGTCGTAGAATTCTTGCATGGCTCAAACCTGCCAATTCCTTGTGAACCTGATCTTCGACGCGGAATACCACGGCTACGTCGCTGACGTGCCGCAACTCCCCGGCTGCATGTCGCAAGGCAAGACAGTCGAGGCAGCGCTGAAGAACGTTCGCAAGGCCATCGTCGCCCACCTCAAGGTGGCCGGGCAGGAAGAAATCACCGCGCTCCCCGAAGTGCTCACCAGCCAGGTTGAGGTCCGCGTGTCACACGCCTGGTCGACACAGCCCTTTTAAACCTGCACATACTCGGTCGTCGAGGCCGGCTCCGGGAGGGGATCGCCTTGTTCCCGCATGCTGGAGATATGAAGCTCAATGGCCTCGCGAATTAGCTGCAAGGCCTCTTCGCGCGTTTCCCCCACAACGGCGCAGCCGGGTAGGTCCGGCACGTAGGCACCGAAGCTGTTTGCACCTTTTTCGATAACGACAAGGTATTTCATCAAGGCTGTTGTCCCTTCAATCCGGCTTGCTTGAGGATGCTGTTCAGAGTGCCCGGCGGCACATCCAGGCTCGGCTTGCCGGCAATTGTTACTGTTCCAGGCTTAGTCGGATGTCTGTACTGCTGATGACTGCCCGTTGTTCTAACCAGCCTCCAACCGTCCTGCTCAATCATCCTAATCACGTCGCGAAATTTCACATTCGCCATCCAGTAGAATCAATTCATTATTCACTCGGCTTGCCCCCAAGCTATGCGCCTGCCGCCGAGACGGCGGCGCTACCACCCGCGCGTCTGCAGCAATTCTTTGGGGTCGAGTTTGGCGACGTCGAGGCCGCGCATGGCTTCGCCGACCTCGGCCGAGCATTCCGCCACCACTTCTGGCTCATTGTAATGCGTGGTGGCGCGGACGATGGCCTTGGCGCGCTGCGCAGGGTCCGCCGACTTGAAGATGCCCGAGCCGACGAACACCGCCTCGGCGCCGAGCTGCATCACGAGCGAGGCATCCGCCGGCGTGGCGATTCCGCCCGCGCTGAAGTTGGGCACCGGCAATTTGCCGTGCTCGCTCACCCACTTCACCAGGTCGTAGGGCGCGCCGAGTTCTTTCGACTTGGCCATCAACTCTTCTTCCCGTAGCGTGGTGAGTTGCCGGATTTCGCCAGTGATGGCGCGCAAGTGGCGGACCGCCTCGACGATGTTGCCGGAGCCGGCCTCGCCCTTGGTGCGGATCATGGCCGCGCCCTCACCGATGCGCCGGAGCGCCTCGCCCAGATTTCGGGCGCCACAAACGAAAGGGACCTTGTAAGGCCACTTGTTAATGTGATGTTCCTCGTCGGCAGGCGTCAACACTTCGCTTTCGTCGATGTAATCCACCCCCACCGCCTCGAGCACTTGGGCCTCCGCGAAATGGCCGATGCGCGCTTTGGCCATCACCGGGATCGTCACCACCTCCATAATCTCCTTGATGATTTTGATGGAGGCCATGCGGGCCACTCCACCTTCCTTGCGGATGTCCGCAGGTACGCGTTCGAGCGCCATCACCGCTACCGCTCCAGCGTCTTCGGCGATCTTGGCCTGCTCGGCGGTCGTGACGTCCATGATGACGCCGCCTTTCAGCATCTCCGCCAAGCCGACTTTCAATTTCATTTGCTGATCGTATTCCCACATGGCTAGTCTCCTTAATAGTCGAGAGTCGAGAGTCAAAGGTCGAGAAGTAAAAACCCCGCTTTTCGACTTTCGACCCCTGACCTTTTGACTGTGAGTCGAGGATCGAGAGTCCACCCCGGCGGAAGTGGCGCATGGC
>JBAVYG010000731.1:0-3065 GCA_049698675.1 Terriglobia bacterium | reverse complement strand
TGGGCTGGGATGGATCGCCCCGTTGGGGCTCATAATCGTCGCGCGCCCCTTCAGGCCGCAGATATTGAACAGGCCGAACGCAGTTCGGCCCTACACCAGGCCGCTGGCGTGGGCTGGGATGGGTCGCCCCGTTGGGGCTCGTGATCGTCGCGCGCCCCTTGAGGGCGCAGACATTGAACAGGCCGAACGCAGTTCGGCCCTACACCAGGCCGCTGGCGTGGGCTGGGATGGATCGCCCCGTTGGGGCTCATAATCGTCGCGCGCCCCTTGAGGGCGCGGACATTGAATAGGCCGAACGCAGTTCGGCCCTACACCAGACTGCTGCATTTTGTTTCTTGACAGGCTGACCAAGATAGGCTAGCATAGTGAGTGTCCGCTCCGCGGGCGCCCAGGGGCATTGGCGGACCCTCTTTTCGATGCGACGACGCAAATCAGTCCTCTACCGTAATCCAGGAGGTATGAAAGCAGCAAAAGAGTCCTCTTTTTCAACTGGACAGGAAGTCTGCTCCCGTGGAAAAGAATTCTTTTTTTGACCGAGCAACGCGGGAATGTTGTTGAAAACAAAGGACGGCTGTGGAATACCCTGGGGTGAAGCGGGAATGTATATGAAAACAAAGGAGATACGAGCATAAAGCGGGAATGTTATTGAAAAGAAAGGGTGTTAGCCGGGACTTCCCACCTTGTCTCGATTGGGAGCGACGGCGCCCGGCGCGGACAGCCGGCGCCGAGTCGCAATCAAACAGTGTCCCTGCGAACGACTCATGCCGGGCGAGGGCATGATAGATCGTGGATTAACGGAATAGGCGAGACTGAGACCGTGAGCAATTCTGAACAGACGTGCCATGCGTCATCCGCCATCATCTGATGAAGTGTTCCTGGAGAGGAAGGGCTGTACCCAGCGTCCTGGCTCCGGAATGAACGTTCCTTGAGGAGTAGAGCAATCATGAAAGTAGCGCTAAAGCCCATTATCGACGCACTCAAACATGATGGCAATCAACTGGAACACCACGCCCGGAAGCTGAGAACAATCTCTCCCGACCTCGAAGCGGAGGCCGAGGATATAGACGACAGGGTGGCGTCCATCAGAAAGCAGATCGAGATTTTGGAACAGTGGGAATAGCCACGAATTTGAGGGGACCGTTGATTTTCCATTCCATCTTGAGTTACCAAGGTTCGGCGGCGCAATAGGACCTGGACAGGTGAGGGTGGCGGGTCTGTGCAAAACTGAACGTCTTGCATGGCAGAAATGAGAGACCATAAAGATATGCCAAACACAGGTGAAAGACGAGAGATCACGGCACGTGTGAATGCGAAGGAAGCGGAAACCGTTCAGGAGTCTCAGAAGCTGGTGTCGAAGACAAAGCAGCTCTCCGCAAGCAGGGACGCGAAGAGCCGGGTGCGAAGCGCCAGAGCACTGAAGGGCCGATCTCGCGAACGTACAGCGTGATACCCGGTTTCATCGGGCGATGGTGAAGGAGCGCGCGAAACTGAAGAGCATCGCCGCGACCAAGACGCCGCGTACGAATGTTGGCGAAATTCATCCAAGGAGTAGCCGCTGTTCGGAACTCAATTCTGGCGCTCTGGGGAGGTGTCCATCGTGAAACGTAAATTGCCGAATGACGAGGCTCAGATCGAAGAAGTTGGAAACGATCCGGAGGAACTAGCTTCTGACAGCGCCGGGCAATCGGGTGATGCCCAGGGGCTATCGCAAACTGCGGACGCTGACGAGGAGAGCGTCGAAGAACTCGCCGAGACGGATCAGGCATACGAGGCCGAGGCCGTGGACGGTCTCGAGGATGCTGCCGACCACCCCGAGAGACCTGTACAAACCCGTGAGGACAAGGCTCGGTGAGTTGCCATTCCGCCTGAGCGGATATTGGGGTTCGTGCCGCATCCTGAATCGGCCGATCCCCAAGTCCGCTTACAGCAGCGCCAAGCCCACAGATTGCGCGCCGGGGACCTTGTGGCGCCCTTCCCAGCTGGCGTTGAAGAAAAGGCGCCGACATGAAAAAACAATGTCGGCGCCACCCGCGACTACGCCTTCAAGTGCATGCCTGCGTGCTCTATTGCCAGAAGGTCAGTCTGTTATCTCTGGGGTTGATTATCGGGGTGATCGCTTCCGTGGCCCCGCTGGTAGCCAGCCTCATAAGCTTTCTGGTCTTCGTCTTTCTTAAAGTGGTGCTTCTTGAAGTGGTCCCGCTTATGCGCTTGGTCATCTTTGCCTTCGCGCATCCCTTGCTGGTAATTCTTGTTTTTCGAATAATCCTGGTCCTGACCTGCGCCATTCAATGCCGGAGACGCCACAGCGCGTACCGTGCCTCCAGTGATACCCGCAGCCACCACTAACGCCAGAACCCAGACATATGGTTTGAAATTCATACGCATAAAAACTCCTCCCTTTTTCTCTTGTGTTGATCGATAGAATCTACTACTGAAGAACCCGCATCTTGCGTTCCCCACCCTCCGTCCACACCACTTTCCTTTGCCGATGATGAAGGCATAACCTTTATACCTTCAGGCGAGGGCGGGCGTCAGTTCAGTATTGCTCGCACCTTTGGTCAACCCAGCACACTGAGGTCGGCCATGAATCAACTTCGTGCGTTGCGAACAGCAGGGGTTCGGCTCGCCGTACCCCCACAATTCGGCGACCGCTATACTCCCGCCCATTTCAGCGAAGGGCTGACTGAAGTCAGCATCAAGGAAGGCGGCCGGGTGGAAGTCACGGAATTCCCCACCCTTGGCTCGCCCTGGCAGGGCCCCACTTGGCTTGGCTAGGCCTCCGGTATCACTTAAAAGAATCCGTCCGGGCTGGGTCATGTTCAGTCAAGAGACAGCCCTTAAAATCTCTTGTGATGAAGGTGTCATCAGAGAACTTGAGAGTAACTTTGTAGTCGAACGACCATTTGTTCCTTCTTTGCGGGTGGAGAGTCAGCGTAACGTTGCCGTCCGCGACTTCTCCTTTCGTTGGGTTGCCCTCGACCTTTAACGTGACGGTGTGGGTAGAATTCTTGTTCCAACGGCCTTCATTGCCTTCGGCCTTGGCGATTTCATGCCCGCCACTGGTC
>JBAVYG010000730.1:0-5273 GCA_049698675.1 Terriglobia bacterium | reverse complement strand
CTCTGGACGCGTTTTTCGCTGGTCCATCAAAGAGAGGCTCGACAGAGCCATGGAGCCTCAACCTGTTCAGTAACGAGCGGACCCAGGGGGTTTCAACTACTTGGTCCTTAGGGTTCGGTGCTGAGTTTCGAGGAAGAAGGTTCCTGTACGCTGTGTCCGTGCCAACTTCCTCTAAAGCGGCGGAGTATCCAGCGGAGCTCGTATTACGAATTGTGTGCCATGCTCTGGCTGATCGGATTCCCGACGCGGGCTTGCCAGAGCTTTGTGAAACGGCGAACGAACTGTTTGAGTTTTATTCCTTACGCGAAAGCCGTGCAAAAGCCGCTCTGCCGGCGGGCGAAGCACCGGTCGTTGGGACGATTGTCAGAACATACGAGAGAACTCCGTTCACGATACAAGAGGAATAGGGGTAACAAGCTTGCCCGGAGCGCCCAGTATCTATGCCCAATCGCCGGAACACGGCCCCGTTCGAGAGGGGGAGTTGGTCAGCCGGATACGGGAGGTACGGCTCATCTTGGAAGATCAACGGGGTGAGACTACTGCGAGGATTGAATTCCGCGAGCACCCCCTTGCCATAGTCCTTTCGCAGGATTGCGACCTCGATCAAGACTTTCGAACACGAGAGGGGCTTTCCCAAGGCGAAAACGACCGAACGGAGGGAAAGGGACCCTCCGGCAACAATCTGTTGACAACAATTCTCTTTTGTGAAGTGGTGAGAGCCGATGAGTTGCGCGACACCCCCGACATGGACAGCAAAACGTGGAAGCGAGTGAGGTTTAACAAAGACGAACGCTACCAATACCTTTCAGCGGTTCCTGCGTTGGCGGACCGGCTTGGCGAAGGTTTTCCCCAACTAACATTAGATTTTAAGAGGTACTTCGCACTTCCCACAGAGCAAGTCTACTGGGACCTCCAGCGGCAGGCAAAGCGGCGCTGCTATTTTGTCACCCCCTACGCTGAGCACGTCAGCACCAGGTTCTTCAACTACCAATGCCGTATTGCGCTTCCCGTAGACCACCATCGACTTGATGCTACCTGAAGCCGCTCGAAACGGATCGTCGGAGGAAGAGAGGATTCTGAAATGCCAGAAGACCGAACTGAAAAGCTCAAGGCCATTGATCTGGCGCTGACGCAGATTGAGAAGCAATTCGGCAAGGGTTCGATTATGCGCCTGGGGACCAAGGACGCGCTGGTTCCCGTGGAAGTGATCCCAACCGGCTCGCTGGCCTTTGATGCGGCGCTGGGGGTGGGTGGGATGCCGCGGGGAAGGGTAGTGGAGATCTTCGGTCCGGAGTCGAGCGGCAAGACGACCATCGCGCTGCACGTGGTGGCGCAGGCACAACAACGCGGCGGGATGGCGGCGTTTATTGACGCCGAGCATGCCCTGGACGCACCCTATGCCAAGCGGTTGGGCGTGGACGTGGACAACCTGCTGGTCTCGCAGCCGGACTACGGCGAGCAGGCGTTGGAAATTGCCGAAGCGCTGGTTCGATCTAACGCGATTGACATCATAGTGATTGATTCGGTCGCCGCCCTCGTCCCCAAGGCCGAACTGGACGGCGATATGGGCGACTCCTTGCCCGGCCTTCAGGCGCGGTTGATGTCGCAAGCCCTCAGGAAGCTCGCGGGCATCGTATCCAAATCCAAAACCTGCCTGATTTTTATTAACCAGATCCGGGAAAGGATCGGCGTCATGTTCGGGAACCCGGAGACGACCTCCGGCGGCCGGGCGCTGAAGTTCTATGCTACAATTCGCGTGGACATCCGCCGTATTGCCTCCATCAAGGATGGCGACCGCGTGGTCGGAAACAGGACCAAGGTAAAAATAGTAAAGAATAAAATTGCCGCTCCCTTCCGGGAGGCAGAATTTGATATTCTATATGGCGAGGGGATCTCCAGGGAGGGCGACCTGATCGATGTGGCCGCAGAGCGCGATATCCTGGAGAAGAGTGGGGCTTGGTTCTCTTACGCGGGTGAGCGCATCGGGCAGGGCCGTGAAAACGCCAGGCAATTCTTGCGCGACAATCCTGACCTGCGTAAGAAACTCGAGACGGAAGTGCGCAAGGCGCTCAACCTGCCGGTCCCACACGATGCGGCGGCAGGGGCGGAAAGCGCCGCAGCCGCAAAGGGTAAGAAGTAGCAATTTCGAAGTCTTTCCCCGTTGGCAGTCGCCAGCTCCGACGGGGAGCGGAAGTCACCTCGACACGAACCAAGGAGGTTTTTCATTACTACCTTGCCTAAGAGACTAGCCATTCTGGCCGTGGCCGTTTTTTGCCTACTCGGGACAGAGACCTATTTAGGGAGCGCGCAGGACTCCGGGACGCAACCATCGACGGCGCCCTCGAATGCGCCTTCCTCCCCTAAGAACTCTTCACCTTCGAAGCCGCATGCCACGAGAAAACGAAGCCCCCTGCAAACAGTATCTGCCAGCCGGAGACGTAGCCGGCGCCGGCTGCGCGGCAACGGTGCTTACCGTATCAGCTCGTTCGGTGACCCTGCGGCGGAGGACAACCCGGCCGGTGACGATCCCGCCATCCGCCAAGCTGCCCTTGCGGCATTGGGAAACTGGAACGGAAGCATTTTGGTGGTGAATCGGAACGACGGGCGGATTCTCTCCATCGTGAATCAAAAGCTGGCGCTCTCCAGTGGCTTTACACCTTGCTCGACCTTCAAGCCCGTGGTGGCGCTGGCCGCCCTGCGGGAAGGCATCATCACCCCAAACACGAAGCTCTATGTCGGGAGCCGCCTGCGGATGGACCTCACCGAAGCGCTGGCCCGGTCCAACAACGTATTTTTCCTGAAACTAGGTGAGATGTTGGGATTCCAGCGGCTGGCCCGGTACGCTCACGAGTTCGCCCTTGGCGAAAAGACCGGCGATGACATCCCCGGTGAATCCGCCGGGCGATTTCCCGCCGCTGCCCCAAAGGAGGGCGGCGTGGGTTATCTGGCTTATTACGGGCGGGACATGGAAGTGACCCCGCTTCAATGGGCCGCCGTTATCTCAGCCATCGCCAACGGGGGCACCCTTTACGAATTGCAGTATCCCCGCACCGCGGAGGAACTTTCCCAATTCCAGCCCAGAGTCCGGCGCCACTTGGATGATCTGGCGCAGTACTTGCCCGAAATCAAGGCAGGCCTCGAGGGAGCGGTCCTCTACGGAACTGCCCGGCTGGCTTACGACCCCGAAATGCAGATCTACGGAAAAACCGGAACGTGCAGCGAAGACGGAGCGCGCTTGGGCTGGTTCATTTCCTACGCCCAGGACCAGCAACCAAGGTATGTGGCCGTCGTCCTTCTGCGCGGTGGACGCATGATGTTCGGTCCCCACGCCGCAGAAATCGCCGGGCACTTCTACCGTGAAGTGCTCCATAAAGATCACCTCACTACACAAGCCAGTGTGGTGTCCCAGAAATAACTGGACAGTGCGTTCGACGTAGCACTGGTCCCGCGCCTGCGGAGTCGGCGCCTGCCAACCTCGCCCCTGCGCGGTCGGCGCTACACCCTCCACAGAATTTCACTGCTCAGGCAATCTCAGCCCTGAACGGAGACTTCGCGCAAGAGGATTCAGGATTCAGGAGTAAGGAGCGCGGACCAGGCCAGGAAGTGGGGTCTTTGCCCTCTCCCGAGGGGAGAGGGTGGACCGCGACCGGCGCTTTCACCAGCCGGCGCGGGCCGGGTGAGGGGTTGCTTGCATTTGCATAGCGAGGAGGGGTCACGCGGTCCAAGACAACCGAGTATTCCCTCGCCCGACGCCCTCTCGCCAACGGAGCGTCCTGTTTCTTGAGTTCCGCCTTCCCATGTCCAGCCAAAGATGTGGGTGTAGGTCAGCTCCAAGGCAGAGGGCAGTTTTCCTCACTTGGCCGCATACGAAATTGATAACCTCTCCCTCACACCTTCTCCAGGGCAATCTCCAAATCGCGAATGATGTCGTGCCAGTCCTCGAGGCCAAGGGAGATCCGGATGCCCTCGGGATGCATGCCGAAAGCGCGTTTCTGGTCGTCGGGCAGCGCTGAATGCGTCATCGAGAAGGGATGCTCGATCAGAGTCTTGATCTGCCCGAGGCTGACGGCCAGCGTGATGGAATAAGCGTGCTCCGCAAGGTAATCCACCAGCTTCTCAGCCTGGCTTTGCTTGGAATCGCTTCCCTTGAGAACGAAGTAGACCATGCTGCCGGGAGCGAACTTTCCATCCGGGCTGAGCATTTGCCGATGAGCCAACTCTTTCTGCGGAAAGCACTCCGCGCCGGGATACAGGACGCTCGCCACTTTGGGATGCTTGCCCAGGAACTCCGCCACACGTTGCGCCGTCTTCTGCATATTGGACATGCGAGTGGCTAGCGTGGGCAGGCCGTAAACCAGGATGCCCCAGGCGCTGCGCGGCGAAAGCACTCCCCCGAAATCCTTGCGGAAGAGCATGAGGTGGTTGTACCACTCCGCCGGGGCGATCACGGCTCCGCCCATGTCCGTTCCAAACCCTCCCAGTCCCTTGGTCAGGCTTTCCACAACGATGTCGGCTCCGAGTTTCAAAGGCCGCTGGCAGTGCGGCGTGGCGAAGGTGTTGTCCACGATCACCAGGACTCGCTCACGCTCCTCGCGGCTTGCATTCACCTGGTCAGCGAGGCGGCGTACCGCGGTGATGTCAATCAATTCCATGGTGGGATTGGTCGGGGTCTCAAAGTAGAGGACGCGGGTGGCAGGTGTTACTTGATCCAAAAGGGATTCAGTCTTCAGGAAGTTGGTAAAGCGGACCTGCATGCCGAACCTGGGCAGCCAATTGGTCATCAGGCTGTACGTGCAGCCGTATAAAACTTGATGCGCCAGAACTTCCTGCCCCTGGCGAAGGACCGAACCCAGAGCCCCGCTGATCGCCGCCATGCCGCTGGCAAATGTGACGCAGATGTCGCCGCCCTCGGCGTAGGCCAGGTTTTCTTCCAGCATGGCCCGGGTGGGTTCGTCCAGCCGGTCGTAGATGTAGATCGGAATGTGGCCGCTCAACGCTTCGTCGGCGGAGGCAAATTGCACGAACCCCTTGGCGCCCCGCTCCAGAGAAGTCAGGCGGAAAGCCGTGGACTGGGAAACCGGCGGGACAACGTGGTGGTTAAAATCCCACTTCTTGCTGTCGAAGGCCCCGTGGATCATGTGAGTACGCAGACTGTAGTCCTCTTTCTTGCGATGATGCTTCCGAACTTCCATAGCACACCCCCTAACAGGTCTTTTCACACCGTGAAAATGGTAGCACGCTGGGGCACTGTAGGGGTAGGGCTTGCCCTACCC
>JBAVYG010000729.1:0-5240 GCA_049698675.1 Terriglobia bacterium | reverse complement strand
GGAGAATGCCGCTCTCCGCGAAGCCGCTTTCGGCAATGCCGCGGAAGCGAAACAGTCCGCGGCGGAAGGGCTAAAGCTCACTCCCGCAAGTCAAGGCGTTGCAGTGGAAGCGGCGCTGGCGTATGCGATGGCGGGCGACACGGCTCGGGCCGAATCCCTAGCACAGGACTTGAACAAACGCTTCCCGGTGGACACTCAGATGCAGTCGCTGTGGTTGCCGGCCATTCGAGCGCGCATGGCGCTGAATCGCCAGAACCCGACGGAAGCTCTCCATCATTTGCAAGCGGCGGCGGGCCCCATTGAGTTCGGGCAAATTTCGTTTCTCGCAAATCTGTCTTGTCTCTACCCTACGTACATACGCGGCGAGGGGTACCTGGCGGCCAGGCAGGGCAGCGCGGCTGCGGCGGAGTTTCAGAAAATCCTCGACCACAGCGGCATCGTCTGGAACTGCTGGACGGGAGCGCTGGCGCATCTGGGCGTGGCACGCGCGAATGCTTTGCAGTCGAAGACTTCGCAGGGCGCGGACGCCGACGCCGCCCGCGTGAGGGCACTTGCCGCTTACAAGGACTTCCTTGCACTTTGGAAAGACGCCGATCCCAACATTCCCATACTGAGAGAAGCCAAGGCGGAGTACGCAAGATTGCAGTAGTTACGAGATGCCGGCTGTCGGTCTTGTCAGTGAAGATGGTTGCAGGGGGGGGATTGAGCAGGGCTTACGCCAGAGGCGCGAGGTCTTTTGGTGTCCCGCCTGGCGTCGTTTCAGTAACTTATTCCTCGGGCTCGTCCAAGACAAAGCCGCACTCTTGACAAAGCCTGCCGCGCTTGGGCTGCGGGGGCTTGCCCAGATCACCCGGCTCGAGTTGCCCAGAGGCACAATCCGCACTGAAGTCGAGAAACCCTTCACCTGCGAAATAACGATACTTAGGGCAGTACTTGCGGACTTCCTTGGCAAGCTGGATGTCCTCACGAATCTGGCCAATACTCTTCTGGAACTGCGCTTCGAGAGATAGTGGCGGAGGAGTTGGCAGTCGAGCTGCTCGCCCTTGGGCGATCTAGCTGAGCATCGTGGCCAGCTCCCTGAGCCTCTCCTCTCGGATTTCCCGAGCCATCAAAGCGCGTTCCGGTTGAAAGTACCTCAAGGCACACCTCCTTTGTGATCAGGGAAATTGAATGAATTGGAAGGAATCTTTCTTACGGCGGGGAAGGCTCGTCTCGAGATCACGGCTGCCGGCCAACCATCCTGGCATGCACACTGGCTTTGCCGACCGTGGGGAAAATCTCACTTCAGAGGGATCTGAAAGCAGGATTCTCACCGAAAAAATACTCTGACCGACGGCACGTGGCGGTCAAGGTGCGTGCTTCTTCCCGGGCGACTGATCCTGAACCACAGCGAAGGTCGCCAGAGAGGTCACGAACTTCTTTATGCCTACGCTGTGGAAGTACACCGTCGTCTGGCCGCGGTCGCTTTCGAGGACCGCGCCCCAACCGTACCTGAAATGGCGGACAGACTGGCCGGATTTTAATTTCATAGGCTCCTCTCTCCACCTGGCTATCTAATCTCATCCCTGGTACTACTGCCTGCCAGGGCGGCGCAAGTCGGCCTAAGGCCCGGGGCTACCTCGGGGGGACTGGGCGTTCCGAAAGTCGTCGCGGCCTAGGCCGATCTAAACGCATCTGCGTGGCACTACACTACCCTAATAATCGCGCCTGCGGTATGAGCCATCCCGACCGCCACCACCGCGTGGTCGCGAGAAGTCCGTGCGCGGGGGGCGAGCTTCGTTGACGGTCAAAGGACGGCCCTCGAGGGCCTGTCCATTCAAGCCGGTGATCGCCTTTTGAAGGTCCTGGCCTTCGGCGAGCTCGACAAATCCGAATCCTCGCGGGGCGCCTGACATCTTGTCGCGAATCACCACTGCCGAGGCCACTTGATAGCCCGCATTGGTCACAAAATCGGTGAGACTACCGTCGGTGGCGCTGTGGGGAAGATTACCTACGAAAAGTTTTGTTGCCATATGTTTCTCTGTTCCTCCAAGTTGGGGCGGCCCTTGGGGTCCGCCCGGTTAACCTACACTGGTTGGTGAGACGGGGCCAGCCCCCCTGCCAAAAGTCTTTCGACACAGCAAAGCGCCGGCCGGGGTCAACCCATCTACAGCGTGCGTTCAACAGTTGTCAGCCACGCTGCCACAAGTGTTTCGGCCCGGCGACCGACGACACGATGCTGTCCTCTTTCTTCTTTGCCTGCGGCTTACGCGGGTAGTGCCGTTCCCGGTATTCCTGGATGTCCCGCTCCCCGATACTCAGGCGGGCCTCAGTGCGAGATTCGAGCGTTTCCCCTCCTAGTTCCTTCGCCAACCGCGCAAAGCATATGCCTGGGCCATCCTGGAGTTTCAGGCAATCCGGGCGAAACGCTTCGAATTGAACGTTGACCGTGAAATCGCGTGCCTCATGGGGCGTGTCAATCACGTGAAAAGCATAGATTCGAGAACTGGCTGCACTGTCGAAACCGACATACTGGATATACATTTCAGAATCCTCATATTGGCCCTGCGAGCGCTGGTCATACTTAACACCGCTGGCAGCGCCGATCCGCTCAGCCGTCAACGACAAGATGCTAGCTCTTCTTCTCCGGGACCCAGCACTGGTCTTGCTTGGTTTTTTGTTTCCAGGGCCTTTCGCGCTTCTCGAGTTTGCTTCTGCCGGAGAATCTTTTGCTGGCGTTCCCGGCCAAACCTGGATTTGTCACCATTTCTTTCCGACATGATTCCCTCCCTTGTGAGCCCTCTGCTTTGGTTTCAGGCGCGTAACCCAATAATGTCGTTTCGTCTACGCCGAACTTGAGAGCGGACTTGACCGCTCCCACCGATCCAGGGTTCTCGTTGTTTCAGGCTGCTGTGCGAGCGACGGTCGTGTGGAAGGTCGAGTTGGCAACCTCGTAAGTTTGAATATGAAGAGCCCCTTCAAGCACTTTTGCCAAAGCCTTCAGCACTTCCGGATAGATTGCACGGTTATATGCTTCCGCGTCCTCTTTCCGATCCCACAAACTGATTGCAACGCCTCCCCCTCCCTCGGAGGCTATCAAGGTGATTTCGCCTTGAAAACCTCTCTGTTTTCGAAGCACTGGGATGACTTCCTTCTCCATCGTCCGGCTAAACTCCCCGACGCTATTCGTCTTCAAATGCAGGGATATATGTCGAACGAACATGGCAACCTCCTCGGTTGTCTTCTAAGAGGTAAGGCCGCAGATAACCCGACTTAGTTCAGGAGACCTGGAGAGTGTCTAGGAGAGGCTCATCTCATTAACCATAGTGATTGAATTAACTTTACTTGTCAAGCTCATTATGCGAGATTCTAATCCAAGAGGGTTAAATGAACTACGTATAGTTAATGTTGCGGGGGTATCCTATGGACCTACCTTTAGTTATCAGGCAACGACTCGAACAACTGGGACATGAACAGAGAGACTTGGCGGTTGCTGCCCAAGTCACGGAGTCCTACATATCGCAGTTGCTTACCCGGAGGAAATCGCCACCCGCACCTGAGCGGACAGATATCTATGGGAAGATCGAGGAATTCTTGAAGTTCCGAAGCGGGGAGCTTACAAAGCTGGCTGAGCAACAGCGCCACGAAGCACTAAAACGAAAATTGGCAGACCCACCCGCGCCGTTGTTTAAAGAGGTTCGAGAGTTGGTGCTTAGAAAATGTAAACCGGACAAACAGAAACAAATAGCGGCGATTTTCGAGAAGCAGCCCTTCGGTGAACTCGAACTCCTGGTCACGCAGAAGCTTTTGGATGTGGTCAAGAAAGTCGCCAGACAAGAACTGGAAAGCGAAAACTGGCTCCGCTTGGTGGCCAGGCTTAGCAACCGGAGCTACGAAGAGATGCGGGTGGGGATTCTCGAGTTCCTGGATACAGACATCTTCAATGTGTCGATTGAGAACTGCGTCTCCTTTTTGGATCCGCTGATCGAATTCTGGGATATCGACCTTGCGACTTTCGGTTTGGAAATCGTGTTAAACCGCAGAGTGGCCCCTGGGCACCCTAAGAAGTTTGAGTTCGTGGAAAAGGATTACGAACCGTCCTTGGAGGAAGAGCCGGGGCTCAGAGAATTCCTCAAGGATGCTTCCCTCAGCGGCGGCGCCAGTCAGGATGAAATCGCCTTTCTAAAGAAGCTGCGATTCAAGGAAAGACGGCCTACCGCACTCTATTATTACCGCGAGTTGCAAAATCTGAGAGACCCTCTTCATTTTCGCGGCGCGAAAGCCGCTTAGGACGACGCCAGCCGCGTAGGGCCGACTGAAGCGCGGAAAAGCCTGCCCCTGCATTGCAAGGACTGGAAAATAAACCTGACCAACATGGTCAGATCGGCTATAATCGTCTTATGAAAACCGTGAATATCAGCAACCTGAAAGCGCAACTCAGCGCCCATATCCAGCTCGTGCGTGAGGGCGAAGAGGTGCTTGTTTGCGAGCGCAACAAGCCCGTGGCGCGAATCGTGCCGTGCCGTTTGGAAAAACATTCCGTGCAGGAGCAGCGGCTGATTGCCCGCGGCGTTCTCACGCCCCCCTTGAAGAAACGGCCTGCTCGGGTGTCGTGGCCGGAACCGCCGGGGAATGTCTCCGATGAGGTCATGGAGCAGATATGGCGGGAAGAACGGGAAAGCCGGTAATGCGGGTTTCGGCATTCTGGGATACAAGCGCGCTGGTTCCTCTTTGCGTGCGTCAGGGTATCACGCCTCGGGCCATCGCACTTTACAAGAGCTATGAGGTGGTTGTCTGGTGGGCCACGCCAGTCGAAATCGCGAGCGCGCTGGCTCGCCTGCTGCGGATGCGGCAAATCGACTCTGCTGACTGCGCCAAGGCCCGCAAGCTGGCAAAGAGCCTCGCTGACTCTTGGTCTGTCATTCAGCCGTCGCACGCCCTGCGCGCGCAGGCCGCACGGCTTGTGGACCGTTACGATCTGCGGGCGGCGGACTGCTTGCAGTTGGCGGCGGCCTTGGAGTGGTGCGAAGGCGTCTCCCAAGGCCATGTCTTCCTGACCGCCGACCAAAAGCTGCGGGCGGCGGTGCGCCTCAACGGCTTTGATGCGGAGCAGATGTGATGCGGACCGTGTGAGCGTGTTTGCTTGCAACTGGGGCTGAGTTGGCGCACGCGCTCGAGGCCACCGCGGCGGGCGCGACAGGTTCGCGCTACGCACTCCCACCACCTTCAAAATCCGGTAGTGGGTTAATTTGATGTAGAGG
>JBAVYG010000728.1:0-4490 GCA_049698675.1 Terriglobia bacterium | reverse complement strand
TGCCTTGGTCTCCAGCGGTTATCCACAGGCGCTTTTTCGACGCTACTGGCTCAAAGTGAGGCCGCAGTCGCCGCTCTGAGCGCCCTCGAAGCCGATCCCAGAAAGCTGGTGAGAAATGCGGGCTAGCGATCTGGGTGTGCCGGTGGTCGGGGTGGGCCTGCTCTACCAGCAGGGCTATTTTCGCCAGGAGATCGACAATGACGGAGGACAACAGGCCCTCTTCCCGTATAACGATCCCGGACAGTTGCCGATCGCGCCATTGCGCCAACCCAACGGGGAGTGGTTACGGTTGGAGATCGCATTGCCGGGATACTCGATCTGGCTGCGCGCCTGGCAGGTCCTGGTGGGCAGGGTAAAGCTTTACCTTTTGGACAGCAATGACGCGGCGAACCTCCCTGTTCATCGGGGGATTACCAGCGAGCTCTATGGGGGCGGGCCGGAGCTGCGCCTCAAGCAGGAAATAGTCCTCGGGATCGGCGGATGGCGGCTGCTCCGCGCGCTCGGGGTCCAACCGGAGGTCTGCCACCTGAATGAAGGGCACGCGGCGTTCGCCGCCCTGGAACGTGCGCGCGACTTCATGGAAGAGACCGGGCAGCCCTTCGAAGTCGCGCTGGCCATCACTCGCGCGGGTAATCTCTTCACTACCCACACCGCAGTGGCCGCCGGCTTTGACCGTTTCGATCCCGCCCTCATCGAGCAATTACTTGGGGCGTATGCCGAAAAGAAGCTCGGCATTGCGCTTCATGATTTGCTGGCACTGGGTCGCCAGAACCCGGCCGACTCGTCGGAGCCTTTCAACATGGCCTATTTGGCAATCCGCGGGAGTGGGGCGGTCAACGGCGTGAGTCGCTTGCACGGGAAGGTCAGCCGGCGCCTCTTTTTGCCTCTGTTCCCGCGTTGGCCGGAGGACGAAATCCCGATCGGGCACGTGACCAACGGAGTCCACATGCCCACCTGGGACTCGGCTCTGGCCGATGATCTTTGGACAGGAGCCTGCGGGAAGAAACGCTGGCTGGGGACGACGAAAGGCCTGGAACAGGACATACGCCAGATCTCCGACGCCAAGCTCTGGCAATTTCGGACCGCCGCCACCAAGTCTTTTGTGGAGTATGTTCGGGAACGATTATCGCTGGAAATGGACACAAGAGGCGCGTCGCCCGAGGAGGTCGAAGCCGCGAAGCATCTCTTTGATCCCAATGCCCTCACGCTCGGCTTTGCCCGCCGCTTTGCGACCTACAAAAGACCGAACTTGCTGCTCCATGACCCGAAGCGGTTGCTTCGTCTGTTAAGCGATCCGCAGCGCCCGGTGCAACTCATCATCGCCGGCAAGGCACATCCTGCGGACCAGGCGGGGCAGTCCCTGATTCGGGAATGGATGCATTTCATCTGGCAGCCCGAGGCGCGTCCCCATGTGATCTTCCTCAGTGACTATGACATGCTCTTGACCGAGCAACTGGTGCAGGGCGTGGACGTCTGGATCAACACGCCACGGCGGCCTTGGGAAGCATGCGGGACGAGCGGCATGAAGGTGCTCGTCAATGGAGGCATCAATCTCTCGGAATTGGACGGCTGGTGGGCAGAGGCTTACACACCCGAGGTCGGCTGGGCGTTGGGGGACGGCCGGGAACACGGCGACGATCCCGCTTGGGACGCTGTCGAAGCCGAAGCCCTCTACGACCTGCTCGAACGGAAAGTGATTCCCGAGTTTTATGCCCGCGACGGGCAGGGAATCCCCAGGGCTTGGGTGGCGCGGATGCGGGAAAGTATGGCGTGCTTGACACCGCGTTTTTCCGCCAACCGCGCCGTGGGCGAATACACCGAGCAACACTATCTCCCGGCTGCGGCAGCCTACCGTGGACGCGCTGCCGATAAAGGCGCAGCGGGCAGGAACATCGTTAATTGGGAACATACTCTGAAAGAGAAATGGGGTACGCTCCGCTTTGGCGACCTGAAGGTACAGACCAATGCGGCCCAGCACATCTTTGAGGCGGAGGTGTATCTCGATGACCTCGACCCGAACCTCGTGCGAGTCGAGCTGTGTGCCGATGGGATCAATGGCGGCAGTTCGGTCCGACAGGAGATGGCGCGCGTTCGCCAACTGGCCGGCGCGTCGGGCGTCTACGTTTACAGCGCGGCTGTGTCTGCGGCCCGCCCGCCAGCGGACTATACAGCGCGAGTGATACCGCACTGCGACGGGGTTGCGATCCCACTGGAAGACGCACGAATCCTGTGGCAGCGATGATCCGATCGACGGAAGGAAAGAAAATGAAGAAACCGACTGCAATCACCTGCGTGTTTCTGGATGTCGGCGGTGTCCTGCTCACCAACGGTTGGGATCATCATGCCCGCAAACGGGCGGCGACGAACTTCAAGCTGGACTTGGCCGAGATGGAGGATCGGCATCACCTGACCTTCGACACCTACGAGGAGGGAAAGCTCACGCTGGAAGAATATTTAGGTCGGGTGGTATTCTACCAAAAGCGACCGTTCACCCGGGCTCAGTTTCGGCGCTTCATGTTTGCGCAATCGAAACCTTACCCCGAGATGATCGAGCTGGCCGCTCAGCTCAAGGTCCGGTACGGGCTGAAGATCGTCGTGGTCAGCAACGAAGGGCGCGAACTGAATGCGTATCGGATTCGCAAGTTCAAGCTTGCCGGGTTTGTGGATTCTTTTATTTCCTCCTGCTTCGTCCACGTCCGCAAGCCCGACGCGGAAATCTATCGGCTGGCGCTGGACATCGCCCAGGCGCCGGCCCGGCAGGTCGTCTATATCGAAAACACGCCGATGTTCGTCCAAATTGCGGAAGGTTTGGGGATTCGAAGCATTCTTCACACGGATTACAAGTCCACGTGCGCGAAACTGGCTTCGCTTGGATTAGAGAATGACGAAGCAGTCATCCATGAAACCACCTAACCCACGCATCGTGACGATCAATGGCCGCTCGTCGAGCGTCAAGTTCGCGCTGTTCGAGGCCGGTGACTCGCTTCGCCGCAAGGTCAGCTACCGGTCCTTGTCCTCATGCGTGCGTACGGGCTTTTCAGGGTGGTCGTCAGCATCCTCGACACCCTCCACGGCCTCGGCCTCGTATGGCTGATCCGTCTCGGCGAGTTCTTTAACGCTCTCCTCGTCAGCCTCAGCAATTTGCGAAAGCCCCTGGTCATCACCCGATTGCCCGGCGCTGTCAGAACCTCCTTGCTTCACATCGCTTTCAAGTTCATCGATCATAACGTCCTCATTCCGCAATTTACGTTTCGCCATGGATACCTCCCCGGAGCGCCACAACTGAGTGCCGAGCAGTGGTTACTCATTGGATGAATTTCGCCAGCATTCGGATGGGGCGTCTTGGCCAAAACGCCTGACTTTAGTTGGGCGGGGTTCTTCACCATCGGCCGATGAAACTGGGCATCACACTTTTCGTTTGCGAGATTGACCCTTCATTGTTCTGACGCTTCGCAACAGGCGTTTCTCGTCCCTGCTTGCGGAGAGCTGTTTTGTTTTCGCCACCAGCTTCTGAGACTCCTGAACGGTGTCCGCTTCCTTCGCATTGGCGAGCGCAGTGATCTTTCGTCTTTCACCTGTGTCTGACATATCTTTGTGGTCTCTCATTTCTGCCATGCAAGACGTTCTGTTTTGCACAGATGCGCCACCCTCACATGTCCAGGTCATATGGCGCCGCCGAACCTTAGTGACTCAAGATGGAATATAACATGAACGGTCCCCTCCGGCCCGTGATTATTCCCACCCTTCCAAAACCTCGATCTGTTTTCTGATTGAGACATCTAATATGGGGAGCCTGCATACTCCGGACGTGCTCGCCCTGTTTTGCCACCTGGTCGAGAAGTAGATGGGCGCGTTCTCGGCCCTGACTGAAAAAAGGAGCATTCAACCATGAAGGCAAAAACTCTTTCCCCGGAACTGCTCCACGGGATCGATGCATGGCGACTGCTTAATGCGCTCGGCATCCGTCCGGAAGTCTGTCACCTGAATACAGGAAAGGGGCCCAACTCCCGTTCCGGAATTGAGCCCCGCGTTGGTTGCGGGGGCTGGATTTGAACCAGCGACCTTTGGGTTATGAGCCTGAAGAGAACCGGCTATCTAGTTCATTCTTCGGCACGAGTGGCACCCTAAGGACGTTTCAGGAAGCCTCGGTTAGCGGTATTGGGGGTCTAAAAGGAGTCTGTGTGGAGCAGCCTCGCAGTAGTGTTTTTCCCCTCAGATTGGGCCGAGTCGCGCCCGCTGCATCCCTGAAAAGCGGTTGTCCGGTCGAAAGCTACACCCACCGCTATCACTGTATTTTGATCTTGCCTTGATCCGGGCCGCGGAGAGTTCCCTCGATGTCCCTCAGGGTCTCAAGTATCCCCTTGGCCTCCGCATTCCGCGCTTCGAGTTCTTCAGCGAAATCAGGGTCGGAAGGATACAGGAATCCCATGTAATCCCGTTCGTCCAGGTCCAGGATGAACTGACGGATGTTCTCGAGGCTCACCTGCGTC
>JBAVYG010000727.1:0-5294 GCA_049698675.1 Terriglobia bacterium | reverse complement strand
TGGGAACGAACCTAAGAATGTATTTAAAGCAAAGGAGTTAGCGTTTTTAGGAGCCAAAAACGAACTGGTTTAAGCTCAAAACGAACTCGTTTTTCGATGCAAAAAACCCAATCAAAGCGAAAAATAGGTGCAAATAAGTACGATTCGGAGACTCGAAACTGGAAAATAGAAGCTGGCAACACACATTTAGGACACTACCGCTAAGCGAATTCACTGAGATTGTCACTTTAATGGGAGGTCAGAATGAAAAGCTTGACACGTCGAGATCTGCTGAAGACGAGTCTGCTGGCGCCGGCCGTAGTAGCGGCGGCCCACGTAGCTGTGGCCAACGGGAAGGTGGCGATGGGACCGCCGGGCGAGGCTGCCGCAACTGGCGCGCCGCGCGCAGGCGCCACACCTGAGCGGCCGGGCCCTGGGGGCGGACGGGAACGTTTCCTATTGGATTTTGGCTGGCGCTTCCATTTCGGGCATGCCAATGATCCCGCCAAGGACTTCGGATTCGGCGGCGGAAGGTTCGGGAACTTCCAGAAGACGGGGAATTTCCTTCCTGCCGGCGCCCTGGCGTTCGACGATAACGACTGGCGGTCTTTGGACCTGCCTCACGATTGGGCCATCGAGCTGCCCTTCGAAAACGATCCGGCGCTCTCGAGCAAAGGGTTCTACCCGTTAGGACGGACCTACCCCGCCACGAGTGTGGGATGGTATCGCCGTGTCTTCGAGCTTTCCTCGACGGACGCAGGCAAGCGGATCACGATCGAGTTCGATGGCTCTTACCGGGAAACGATGGTGGTCTTCAACGGCTTCTACATCGGCCGGCACAGCGGCGGATACGATCCGTTCAGCTTCGATGTGACCGACTTTGCGACTCCGGGTGGGAGGAATGTGCTGCTGGTTCGTGTGGATGCCACCTCGAGCGATGGCTGGTTCTACGAGGGAGCGGGGATTTACCGGCACGTCTGGCTGGTGAAGACGCACCCGGTTCACGTAAAGCAATGGGGCACCTTCGTGCGCACCCAGGTGCGGCGCGGCGAAGCTACCGTCTTGATCCGCACGGAGGTGGATAACCACGGCAAGGGTGCGCAGAGTACGCGCGTCACCTCGACGATTCTCGATCCCTCCGGCAAGGCGGTGGGGAAAGTGGCGACTGCCCCGGCATCCATTCCGGAATGGGGAGATCAAACCTACAAGCAAGAGATGGTGGTGAACCAGCCCGCCCTGTGGTCCCTCGAGGAGCGGAACCTCTACAAGCTGGTGACGGAAGTTGAAGCGAGTGGCGAGGTCGTCGATCGCTACGAGACGCCGTTTGGCATTCGCACGGTGAGCTTTGACGCGGAGAAGGGCTTCTTCCTGAACGGCAAGTCCGTCAAGCTGAAGGGAACCTGCAACCACCAGGATCATGCGGGGCTGGGCGCGGCGCTGCCGGACGCGGTGCAGTATTACCGCATCCGGAAGCTTCAGGAGATGGGCTGCAACGCCTACCGCACGTCGCACAACCCTCCGACTCCGGAGCTGCTCGATGCCTGCGACGAGCTGGGGATGCTGGTGTTCGATGAGACGCGCATGATGTCTTCGAATCCCGAAGGCCTGAGCCAGTTCGAGAATCTGGTGCGGCGCGACCGCAATCATCCCAGCGTCTTCATGTGGTCGATGGGAAATGAAGAAGGCCAGGCGAACACTGAGAAGGGGTTGCATATTCTGACCGCGATGAAAGAAATTGCGACCCAGTACGACGGCTCGCGGCCCGTGTCGATCGCACCCATCCGGGCGATTGGGGTGGGCGGCCTGGTCACGTGTGACGTCATGGGCTACAACTACATGGACCCTGGCGCCGAGGCCTACCACAAAGCCCATCCTGAGATCCCTGTGGTCGGCACGGAGACCGTCAGCGCCGTCGGCACGCGCGGCATCTACGTCACGGACCGCGAGAAAGGCTACGTGGGATCGTACGATCCGTACACCACCACCGGCCGCGCTTCGGCGGAAGGCTGGTGGAGGTTCTGCAATGCGCGGCCGTGGCTTACGGGAGGCTTTGTGTGGACAGGGTTCGACTATCGCGGTGAACCCTCGCCCTACCAGTGGCCCAACATCGGCTCGCAGTACGGGATTATCGATACCTGTGGCTTCCCCAAAGATACTTTCTACTACTACCAATCCTGGTGGACTTCCCAGCCCGTGCTGCACGTCTTCCCGCATTGGAATTGGCCGGGCATGGAGGGACAGGAGATCGCGGTCTGGGTCTACTCGAACCTGGACAAGGTGGAACTGCTGCTCAACGGACAGAGCCTCGGCACCAAGGAAATGAATAAGGATTCGCACCTCGCGTGGATCGTCAAGTATGCTCCCGGCGCCATCGAGGCGCGGGGCTACAAGGACGGCAAGCAGGTGATGACGGCAAAGCGCGAAACCACGGGGCCGGCAGCAAAGCTGGTGATGAAAGCGGATCGCAAAGAGGTCTCCGCCGATGGCGAAGACGTGGCGATGTTCGCCGTCGAAGTTCACGATGCACAAGGCCGCGTGGCGCCGATAGCCGACAACGAAGTGACGTTCCGGGTCTCCGGCGAGGGAAAACTGATCGGCACCGGCAACGGCGACCCCACCAGCCACGAATCCGACAAGGGCACAGCGCGAAAAGCCTTCTCCGGTTTGTGCATGGCCATTGTCCAGTCTACCAAGACTGCCGCGAACATCACCGTGGAGGCGATATCCCCCGGACTCGCGCCGGCCAGCGTTACGATTGCAGCGAAAGCCGCGACGCTGCGTCCCCAAGTGGCGGTCTGGGAACGTGAGGTGCCGGTGGGTTCGGGCATCACCGGCCTGTGGAGGCCGATCCCGAGGACCGGCGACGCCAACGGCCTGCTGGCGTTGCTCCTCGGCGGTGGCACCACGGTGTTCTCTCTCCGGCAGGATGGGAACAGCCTCACGGGAAGCATGGAGGGCGCCGGCGGCGGCTTCTTTGGCGGCAATGATGCGCCCCTCCCCATCGAGGAAGGCAAAGTAGACGGCAACAGTGTCTCCTTCAAAGCTGGAAATGCCACCTATGCGGGAACGCTGAAGGGAGACCAGATCGAGCTTCAACGGAGGGTAGATTTCGGCTTCCGGCTGACGAGCCCCTCTGAGGCGCCTGCCGGGACGCGCCCGGCGATTGGGCCCCCGCCGGACGGTTCGGACCCGTCGAGGGAAGTGGGCTGGGGACGTCCCCCGGGTCCGCTTGTCCTGCATCGGGTTCAGCGGTAGAGATCGCTTTAGGAGCCTGTCGAAGAAAAGAGATCTGCGACGAAGAATCAACGACTTACAGACCTAAGCAAGTCGCTGATTTGTTGATCTTAGGCCGGGTTTCTCACCACGTTTGGACGCTCTCAGGGACTGCCGGAAGGGCGGGGCTTGAGGCCCGGCGAAATCGCGGCTCCCGCCCCCTGTTGGTCCCGCTCCCTGCGCAGTCCGTCGGCTGACGGACTGCGCGGTGCATGGGACAGTGGAATAATCAGAAAGGCATTGTAACGGCGGGACTGAAGCCCCGCCCTTCCAGACCCGTGGTGAGAAATGCGGGCTGGGTGCCTGGAATTCTGTCTCCGACAAACTGCTAGGGGTTGGTCTTGGCACCCACACCATTGGTGGCTTGGGCGGTGGGTTCGGGTGTTGGCATGTGGCACTGGCCCTCGAAGAAGCCTCCGGGATCAACGACCAGGCAGGGCGTGTAAATTGCGCCGAGGACCACGCCGTGTTCTTTGATCTCCAGCAACTCGGAGGCGTGGATGTCTCCTTTAATTTTCCCGGTGACGCTGATGATGCGGGTGTGGATTTCCCCATCCACTTCACCTTGATCGTGGACCACCACCGTGCCTTCGCATCTAATCTCGCCCCTAAAGTGCGCGTTGATGCGGATCAGGCCAGACGTGACCTTCATCTTCCCCTCAACCTCCACACCAGGCTCAAGCCACCCGACCCAGTCATCGGGGAGAGCAGCTAGTTGACGACGCCGCCTGGACTTGCCGAAGCCGAATGGCATTGTTGCCTCCCACCGGGATCATTGGTTACCCCGGTTGTTCATAATATAAGGATAAGGTATAACGGAAATAGTTAAATGTACATAGGGAAGTGTTATTGCCTCACAATCAAGTCGTAAATCCTGTTCAAATCCTGCGCCGAGAAATAGCTGATTTCTATTTTCCCCCGCCGCCCGTCGCCAAGGATCTTGACGCGCGTTCCCAGCGTTCGTTCAAGCTCCAGTGCGGCAGCGCGAACGTTGGGATCCACAGGAGGCTTGGGCACGGTTTTCTGCGCCGCCAGTGTCATTCCCCGAGACGCCACCATGTTTTCAACCTGCCGCACCGAGAGGCCCCGCTTGGCAATCGTCGAGGCAAGCTGCACTTGGGCGGCTTCAGAATCCAGCCCCAGGAGCGCCCGAGCGTGGCCGTAAGTGATTTCATCCTTAGAGAGCATCTCCTGGACGGCCGGCGGCAACCGCAACAAACGCAAGGTGTTAGTGACTGAAGAACGATTGATGCCCAGCCGCTCTGCAACCTGCTCGTGGCTGAGATGGTATTTTTCCTGGAGCGCCTGATAAGCGCGGGCCACATCGAGCGGGTTCAAGTCCTGACGGAGCAGGTTCTCCGTGAGAGCGAGTTCAAGGGTGTCTTGGTCCGTAAGCTCGCGGATAATGGCGGGAACGGCTTCGAGGCCGGCAAGGCGGGCCGCGCGCCATCGACGTTCTCCCACTACGAGCTGGTAGCGGCCCTCGGCCAGGGCGCTGTGGCGCAAAAGAATGGGTTGGACTACCCCGCTCGCGCGGATGGAATCCGCAAGCTCTTTCAGGGAGTCTTCGGGAAAGGCTTGGCGCGGCTGAAACGGGTTGGGATCGATGCGCTCAAGCCGTACCTGCTCGAGGCCGGAAGTGGCCGACTCAACCGTCTGCAGCAGGGCGTTCAGCCCCCGACCCAACGCCTTTCTGGTCATGGTTGATGACCTCCTGTGCCAGGTCACGATAACTGGCGGCTCCCCTGCAATCGGGGTCATAGAGGAAAATCGGTTTGCCGAAACTTGGCGCCTCGGCCAAGCGAACATTGCGAGGTATCACCGTGGAGAAAACCTGGCCACCGAAGAAATCCCTCAAATCGTCGCGGACTTGGTGCGAGAGATTGGTGCGCTCATCGAACATGGTGAGGAGGATTCCCTCCACCGCCAGGCTCCGGTTGTGGTAGCGCCGGATGCGAATCAGCGTGTCGAAAAGCTCGGAGACCCCCTCCAGCGCGAAGTACTCGCACTGCACCGGCACGATGACGGAATCCGCCGCGACG
>JBAVYG010000726.1:0-1625 GCA_049698675.1 Terriglobia bacterium | reverse complement strand
CTAAGTGCCAGTGCAGTGACCCGTTGGAAATCCAGGCTGCCGAAGGTAACTGCCATCAGCATGACTCCCAACAGGAATCCCGCGTCCCCGATGCGATTTACAATAAATGCTTTCTTGCCGGCGTCCGAAGCAGACTTGCGCTGCAAGTAGAAGCCGATCAGCAGATAAGAACAGAGGCCAACGCCCTCCCAGCCGACGAACATCATCAAGTAGTTGTCCGCCAGCACCAAGACAAGCATCGAAAACATGAAGAGGTTCATGTATCCAAAAAACCGGTAGTAGCCCCCTTCATGCCCCATATAGCCGATGGAATAAACATGGATGAGAAGGCCGACACCCGTCACCACCAGCATCATGACGGTGGAAAGCGGGTCAAGCTGAAATCCCACATGAACGTTCAAATTGCCCAGCGAGCCGTCGGCCAGCCGGAAAGCTCCCGCCGGCAACCATGAATAGATAACTTTGCTGAAGACGTGGACATCTCCCGGCAGTTTAAGAAACTCCAGGAAACATCCCAGCGCCCAAAAGAACGAAACACCCGGCAGCCCGACGGATACCGCGGAGACAGCCTTGTTCGATAGTCTGCGCCCCACGAGGAGCTGAATCAGCGCTCCCAATACGGGAAGGATCGGAATCAGCCAAATGGTGTCTAAGAAATGCATTTCGAAACCGGACTCGCTTAAGTCAGTTCTCAGTAGTCCCGCCACGGCGGGTCAGTTTTCAGTGAGCGGCTGCAACTGACGACGGACAACGGACCACTGACGCTTTGGACATTCACCACTTCAGTAGATCGATCTCGTCCGCGTTCACCGTTTCCTTGTTGCGGAAGAGGGCGATAATCAAACCCAAGCCAACCGCCGCTTCCGCAGCCGCATCTGTAATCACGAAAATCGCGAACACTTGCCCGTCCACGGAGCGGAAATACTGGGAAAGCGCCACCAGGTTGATGTTGACCGCGTTCAAGATCAATTCGATGGACATGAGGATTATGAGCACGTTGCGCCGCGTCAACACGCCAATCACCCCAATAGTGAAAAGGCCGCTCCCCAGCAAGATGTAATATGCAGTCGGGATCATTCGAACTTCCTTTTGGCCATGATCACTGCACCCACCATGGCCACAAGTAGCAGCAGCGAAGCAATTTCGACAGGCAACATGTAGGTCTGGTAAAGGGCTTGACCTATCGCCTGGGTGTTGTGCGCCGGCTCCGGACCCGCAGGCTGGGTCGGCAGGCTCAAACCGGCCCCTATCTTGTAAATCACGTAAACAAGCTGTGCGAACACCAAGACGGCGGTGAATAATCCAAGCTGCCACTGACGGCTGAACTGAGCCTGCTTCAACGCTACGTCAATGTTGACAAGCATGACGACAAACAGGAACAGCACCATGATGCCGCCCACATAAAGAATGATCTGCACCGCAAAAAGAAACTCGGCGTGTTGCAGCAGGAAGATCCCCCCCACCGCGAACAGCGTCACGATCAGCCAAATAACGCTATGGATGGCATTCCGGCGGGTAATTACCATTACGCCGGAGCCCAAAGCAACCGCCGATAGGATTCCGAATGCAATCAAAGGAAGCATGGTCTTAAGAAACCAGGATTCAGGATTCAGGATTCGGGATTC
>JBAVYG010000725.1:0-2579 GCA_049698675.1 Terriglobia bacterium | reverse complement strand
CCCTGCTCGCCTCTCATGGCTCTTTCATAGAACTTTTGACAGAACCCTGGCGCAAGTGATTTCACACAAAACGCTTATGCCAGAAGAGACAGCCTTTTTCAATTCTTTAATGAGAAATGCGGGCTAGGTTGAAGCCAGCGAGGCGACCATGGCCTCCCGGGAAGACTTGGCTGCAATGTTACCCCGATGTCCCAATCCGCTCCCGAAGGTGTCTCCACCGGGGCCAAAAGCTCGAAAAACCTGCTGGTTCAAGGTGGGCAATTTGTCCGTGCTAGGAAAAGAACGAGAAAAAGAATTCTCAAAAGTGAAGGAACGATACGGGAATGTCTATGAAAACAAAGGGTGAGTTTTCAACAGGCGGGGGTGAAGCGGGAATGTTATAGAAAACAAAGATAGTTACGCGTCGAAAGCGGGAATGTTATTGAAAACACAGCATGTTAGACTCTTACCGCCAAACCCTGTGCAGGTTGGCACGCACATTCTTGCGGGTTCGCCCTTTTCGACTTTCGACTCTCGACCCTCGACTGCCTCCGGAGGTGAGAGAGGTGGTCGCGCCGTGGCGGGTTCACCTGAAGCGCTGGCGGCGCCTCAGCTCGACGCCGAAGATTCCGTTTTGGTCGCGAATGCCGATCAACGAAAGGTTTTCTCCGACCGCATATTCAAACTGGATGATCTTGTATTGTGATGAAGCGGTATTGGTGACGTAGGTGAGGGTCAAGGCCCTGGTCACTTGCTCTTCGACGGTCACTCGCGCGCCGGAAGTAAACCCCGGCAGTCCCACATTCGGGTCGATCTTGATTCGACTCACTCCAAAGAGCCGCTGGATG
Source organism: Terriglobia bacterium (assembly GCA_049698675.1). Lineage (GTDB taxonomy): Bacteria > Acidobacteriota > Terriglobia > UBA7540 > UBA7540 > CAVROP01. Next base: position 1,752 of record JBAVYG010000725.1, on the reverse strand, counting down.
CGTCCAGTTACCTGGCTGGACAGGGCTTGAGAGAGCAGTGCGCTTTCGCCCACGCTTTGTGAGGGGTTACCCCCAGTGAATGAGCTGACTAATCCTGGTGTGGACATTTCCTGTTGTTGGTGCGCGTACCCCAGCGCCAGCAGCGAAAGCACATCCTCAGTGGAAAGCGGAGGGTCGGAACGATAAGCCATCTTCAGGCGCCCGACCGGGCCTGAAACATCAACCGTCAGGTCGTACTGTTGCACAACGGTTCGAGCTTCCAAATCGAGCGTGGCCTGAGTGCGAATGGGATTGGTCAGGCTGAGATCGCCTCGGTTGAGGGTGAAGCGATTTCCACGGAAGATGGCCTCGCCACTCAGAAAGTGCACGGTTCCCAATTCCACGGGGTTTGCAAGGCTTCCTTGCAGGTGCACATCAACGTCGGCGGTCAGGTGCAAATCCTGTATTTCCAGCCTCACCGGCGTCGCGGAGGTCACTCGAATGTTCAACCGAATGGTATCGGCAAGTGGGGAAGGCGTACTGGGCTTTGATTCCTCGTAGGGACTGCCGGACTGCATTATCTGTGCAAGCCAATTCTTGTTCTGGCTTGCAAGCAGTTGACGGAGGGCCAGGTCGCCTTGGAGCTGGGAACGATCCGATGTTCCCACCCAGCGCAAAGTCCCGCTGAGGATGGAGGTGAAATCAAAGGGATAGCGCACCCTCACCTGATCGAGCTCGGCTCGCAGCTCAACACGGGGCGGCGATGCCAAGGTCACGAAACCATCCAAGGTCAGGGTACCGCCACCGCTGATGCCCCGTAATGATTTCACCGTAGCTCTCTCCCCTTCGAGTTGAATTTCGCCATTCAGGTTGCTTAGGCGGAAGGGAAGACCCTGGTAGCCAAGACTGACGTCCTGGATCTCTACCACTCCATTCAATTGGGGTTGCGCGGGTGAACCCGACATGCTCAGCTTGATTCGTGAGTGCCCGGATGCTTGCAGGTTGGGGTCAAGCAAACTCAGTACCGTGGCATCAGCTAAGCCTTGAGCTGTGACGGATAGAGAAGCTGGGCCGGCAAAACGGACAGAGCCCTCGATGATAAGATTCGTGGAGGGGCCTTGCATGCGGAATGGTTTAGCCGAGAGCAGGTTTGAGGCAAACCGCAATTCGACGGGATGTTCGTTCCTCCATTTCAAAGAGGGAAAACTGACCTCCAGGGTCTCGATCTGACTCTGCATCTGAAATTTCGAAGGATCACGCAGGGAACCGTTCGCCTTGAAGGAGCCACTCGCAGTAATTTGACCACCAAGACGGTTATTCAGCAACAGGCGTGCCCAGGGATCCAAGCGGAAAGATACGAATTGCCCTTGGAGTTGGAGCGGCGAATCGCCGGCGGTCTTTGCGTCTCCGCCCAGGCTGAACATCCCCCCAGGTCCGGAACCTATGCCCCGAATCCGGAGGTTCTGACCTTCGCCATCCAGTTGAACATGGAGGTCGCCGACCTGAGTTCCGGCCACACTAATACCCTCGACGAGCATGGTGGAGCGAAAGTTGAAATTGTCAGGGGTGCCGCTTCCTTGGAGGTCAAAGCTTGCCTGGCCTTCTAATTGTTGGGCAACGGAGGGATTCGGAAAAGAGAGTGCCAGTTTCTTGAAGTCAGCGAGAGAAAAGCCCCTGCCATGAAGTTGACACGTTATGGAGTGATTCAAAGGCTGTATCTCTGCTTTTCCCGTTATACTGCCGTGATCTTTCAGCATCTGTATCGTATCAAGA
>JBAVYG010000724.1:0-2137 GCA_049698675.1 Terriglobia bacterium | reverse complement strand
AGATAGACTCTGTAGCCGGGACCGAAGTCGATGGTGCACTCGAACACACCGCTCCCCACGCCTTTGACGTTGGATAGATTGCCCCGGGCTAACCTCGTCACAGCCGTCGCCACTTTGGCGGCGGCGGGTGCCCTGAGATCGTCGAACCACTCGGCGTAAGGGCTGCGGCCATCGTGGTCGAGATACTCCCAAACTTCGATCACGCTCAATGGTAACATATCTGCTACCTTTGTCAAGCGTTTCGAGGCCAGAACCTGAGGGCAGCGGGATTCGCACTTCGCGCGGCCATTGACGAAGGGCAAGCTTCTCCTTGGTGATTTCCCGGGCAGCGTGGCGCACCGTGCCCCAGCGGAAATCCTTGCCCAACTCCGAACACGCCTGGAAGCGGCAGGGCTCGTCCCCACGCTTGGGCAGAGCTGGAATAATCCGCCCCGCGGTAACAGCGGTTAGAAATTGCCGGCCTCTTTCACTGCCCCCTCTTTCACATCCGCATCAACTTGATATGGACACCGGACTTCGTGCAATTCGTTGCCCACCAAGTAGACGTGCTGGCTCTTTGGGCCCTTCACTCTAAGGAATACCTGCGTTCCGGGTCGCGCCTGGGAGTTGCAGATCGTGGCATCTTCAACCTGATTGAGAACTACGGCGGGAATATCCGTCTGCAACTTCGCCGGCCCTCCCACAAAGTTCTCCAGCTTCAGTCCCTCCACATCCTGGAAGTAAAGCGCGCTCTGCCATTGGCTCAACTCGGGCTTGTCCCAGATCACCTCGAGGTCCCTCACCTTGAGATCTCTGGCATATCGAAACTGCATAGCGTTCACAGTTCGGTCATAGGCCGCCGAAGGATCGGTGGAGAGAAACAGCTTGATGTTCTCCAGGCTGACGTTCTGGAGCCAGCTCGAGGGATGCCCCAGGATCAGGCAGGAGCCTTTGCCGTGAGCGATGACATTGCGGATAATGACGTTCCGAATCGAGCCGGCGGGCGGCTCATCGGGCTTGAGCGGCAGGCCCTGGCTCTCGCTGCGCCGCTGGATGGTAAAGTAGATGGGATCGCCGTTGCCCCACCAGAACCAGTCGAAACGCTGGCAATTGATAATCAGGTTCGACAGCACCACATTCTCAATATAACCTCCGTCATACACCATAAAGGCAATGCCACGATTGGAGCCGGTGATCACGCAATTGTCCACCGTCACATTACGGACGCTGTTCATGTTGCCATCGCAGAATTTCAGGGCGCTGGAGGCCGAGGAGAGGCGGCAATTGGTAATGGTGATGTTCTCGCAGGGAAGCGGAGGCCCCCAAATGTTCGAGGAGTAGAAGACAATGGCGTCATCGCCGGTCTCAATCGTGCTATTAGCGATGCGCACGTCCTTGCAGCCATCCGGGTCGATCCCGTCGGCCCACACGCCGTCTTTCAGGCTGGTGTGGATGTAAACGCCGTCGATGGTCAGCCGCTCGCAAGCGTAGGGATTTATGGTCCAGCTCGGCGAATGGAGAAACGAGAGCCCGGCAATCCGGACGTCTTTGCAGCGCAGCAGCAGAACCAGGTGCGGGTACACGGCGGGCTTCGGACGCGCCTTTGGAAAAGAGCGCATCAGCGATTTGCCCAGCGACTGTGCCAGGAGCTGGTTATCGCGGATGTAAGCATCATCGATATCATTCAATCGCCATTCGTACTCGGCCTGGCCGTCCACAATCCCCCGGCCTTCAATCGAGATATTCTCCAGATCCTCGCCGTAGAGCAGGGCACTCTTATCGAACACGGCAGAGTCCTGGGAGGCGAACAGCGTGGCGCCCGTTTCAACATAAAGCCTGACGTGGCTGCGCAGGTGAATCGTTCCCGACGTGTACTCGCCCGGAGGCAGATAAACTGTGCCTCCACCGGCTTGGGCGCAGGCATCAACGGCTTTCTGAATGGCCTTCTGAGCGTTGTCCGCTTTCTTCCCTGTAGCTCCGTAATTCTTCACATTGAAAATCGAGACGTTTCCTTCGGCGCCCAGGAGAGGCGCGGGAAGCGAAACGAGTAGGGCGAAACATAACCAACCCATTCTCCTGGCAGGCTGCTGTGACATCTTCCCCCCTTCCGGCTGCATCAGCTTCGTGACAAGTCTACTGTTCTTGACCTCTGGGTAGT
>JBAVYG010000723.1:0-2035 GCA_049698675.1 Terriglobia bacterium | reverse complement strand
TCCAGCATCACAAATCCACGTGTCCGCAGGCGGAGCGTTCGGCCGGCGCAGGACCACATCCATCAGTCCTTCGGCGCGCTCTTCATCCGTTCCGGGAGCGCCTGCGAGAAGGCTTTCCGCAAGGCTTTGCGCCTCGCCCAGTGTGGTGAGATCGAGTTTCAGCGTCCGGCCGATGCCCTGCCACTTGCGCCAGGCCGTGCTCGGGTCGAGGGGAAGAGGTTTGGGGATGATCAGCAAAACCAACCGCCGTCCTGCCCTGCCGGAGGCCTCCATGCTTGGCCCGTGCTGCTCCACCGCGTCGAAAACCCCCTGCACGGCCCGCCGCCATTCTTGAAAGTACGGTGAGCGGGCGAGCAGCGATGAATTCTCCATTGTCTGTTCAGCGGTCGAGAACTGCTGCCAGTGGCGCACCCCCATTCTCTCTTCGAGTTGGAAGACGTGCCGGAAGAGGCTGGAAAAGTCCTCCTCGTTCAAACCGCCCACGTAAACCAGAAAGCGCAAAATCGACTGTCGCTCGTAGGGAAACTGGTAATCCCACTCGCGGAGGTGCTGATTGACGAAGGGAAGAAAGGTCAGGGGTAGGCGTTTGAGCAGGCCTTGCTTCAAAGCCTGCTGAACTTCCTCCGGCAGCTTTCCCTCGAGCTTCATGCCAGCTCCCTAAACCTTCAATTCGGCCAGCGGCGCGCCTTGCGAACCCACGGCCGGACAACCCAGCAGGCTTGCCAGAGTCGGGCAAAGATCGACGTGCAGGACGGGACGCTCGATAATCTGTGGTTTGTTGACCGCCGTTCCCAGGGCCATCATCCAGGTGTTCCGGGTCGATTCTTCGTTGGCACGGTGATTGAAGAATCCGTTCGTCGTCGAACCGTCCGGGTCGCGTCCGAACTCCGGCAGGATCAGCAGGGTGGTCTTTCCCCGGTACTCCGGGTTCGCTCCCACTTCCTGCCACATTTGGTAGGCCAGCCGGTCAGCAGTTCGGATGCCGGACAGGTGCATGGCGTAAGAGCCGAAGTGCGCCACTTCCACGTCGGAGAAGATCACCACGAGTAAACGTGGTGCAAACTTGCGCATCACTTCGCGGCTCACCAGGAAGGTGAGCTCGTCGCCGGAGGTCGGGCCGCCGCTTTCAACAAACGTGGCGACGGCCGTCTTGATCGTGCTGAGCACCCGCGGATCAAGCCGTTCCGCGGCGTCGAAGACCGTCCAGCCCAAACCCTCGTAGTTGCTCCCTTCCAAGGTGCTTTCCAACTCGGCCTCCACCTTGGCGCGATCAGCCAAGTTGCCGGTCCTTCCCTGGCGGAGAGCGTCGGCTACCGCCGCGATCATCAGTTGCTTGGGAAACACCACATTGGCGCCATATTCAGGCCCATAATCCGAGGCCGAGCTGGCGCCGATCATACTGGTGAGGGCTTTATTGCTGGCCACTACCCAAGTATCGCTCCGAGATACGCCGAGCCGCTTGCGGAATTGCTCGAACACCGTGGGAGCGGTGGGGGCCAGCTTGCCCCAATCGTCCACGCGCTGCCAGTTGCCGGTAAGGATGCTGGAGATAGCGTTGAAATGAGCCGTCACGCCTTCGTTGCGGATGCTGTCATAAAAGAGGGCCTTGGGCAGCAGGTCCTTCGAGAGGTGGGGGATGTTCACCAGCCCTTCCGGGGAGAAAGTCTCCGCGCGGCGCACGCCGCCGAAGATGACCACCACGACCTTCTGACCCGAACCCGCCATCGCCTGTGGGCTCTTACCCCCGCGCGCTTGGGGAACCACAAGACCGGCCACGAGCAATCCCGCCGCGCGCAAGAACGTTCGCTTGGAAGGGTCCGGGACCGAATTCGAATCGTCGGCAAGCACGGCGCCAATCTGAGTGCTCAGGCGATCTTTATTCTTCATTAACGAATCTCCCCAGAATGACTTCGGTTCTGTCAAAAACTTCTCTTCTTTAAAGCGATAATCTGTTGGAACGACGGGGGAAGTTGGTATTTCTGGTTTCTCCCCCTGCTTTGCGTGACACGGCGGTTGGTCTGATTGGTTTGGGACG
>JBAVYG010000722.1:0-2617 GCA_049698675.1 Terriglobia bacterium | reverse complement strand
TTCTAGGCGCGCTTCTCAAATCTTGAATCTGCAATTTGAAGTCCCACCGGCAGAGCGTGTGCGCCAATCGCGACGCCGGCGTCCCGCCTGCCTCCTCCCACCTACTACCTGCCACCTACCGCATCCCGCACCTTGATTCCAGGCTTTGAGATCGCATACATTCCATAGTGCGGAACGTATGCGCCACCCGCGAGGTAATTCGCATTTCGAAAATCGAATTCCTCAACCGGCGAAGTTCGGTTGAGGCGGTCAGGGCCCAACACTAGATCAAGGGCTTCACACACTGTACTCTTTCCGACGTTGTTCCCGCCTATGAGCAGAGTGTGTCCGGAGAAATAGAGCTCCGCTTCCTTGACGCCTCGGAAGTTCTCAATCTTTAGTCGGCTTACACGCATTGTTGCCTCGAGTGGTCAATTATCGGTAGTCAAATCGTGGGTTGTTCACGCATTACTTGACCCGAGTGCTTCGTAAACTCATGCTCAGACTGGAGGCCTCAAATACCGAAGCCCCTGACACACTACAGTTAGCGGGATGATGCTCTTTGGCTTGGCTTTGAACTCGGTGGGGCTCTGGGTGAGCCTCTCCTGGAGTTTGATAGCGTCCTCGGTGCTTTTCACAAGAACTGCGGTAAAGGGCGAGGGGAGCCGGCGGGTGGCGCACACGTGCCGTTATTTGGCATGTGTGCGGCCAGTGAACGCCCAGCCGGAGCGGGACCGGCGAAGAGCAGTGACGAGTGACAAGTGACGAGTGACGAGCAAAGGAAAAGCAGAAGTCAGAAATCAGATGCCAGAAGGCAGTAGCTGAAAACTGAGAACTGATTGCTGAGAACTGGCGGGCCGATTGACCAAGCTCGTCGCTTGCTGGTACACTCATGCTCATAGGCATGAGCATAAAGGAGTGAGAAATGGCGGGCACTCGGCGCACCCAGCTTTTGATGAACCCGGACGAGTTCAAGCAACTGCGCGCCCTGGCGCGGCGAAGGAAAACCTCGGTCGCGGAGTTAATTCGCTGCGCCGTCCGAGAATCTTATCTCAAGGCGCCCGCGGACCGAAAACCTCTGGTCGAGGCCATCCTCGATCTCAAGTTGCCGAGGATCGACTGGAAGAAAGCCAAGAAAGAGATCGAGGCCGCCCATGCAGGTCTTTCTTGATACCAACATCTTTTTGTACGCCGCCGGCGCCTCTCATCCTCTTTTGTTGGGCCGTTGCACAACCCCGGCAGGGGCGTAAGATTGTAGCCCAGGGCGCGAGCCCTGGGGGAAGGAGCCCTCACCCCGCCTTCGGCACCCCTCTCCCGCGCGGGCGGGAGAGGGGACGGGGGAGAGGGAGGGTTCGCATACCCACGGCTGACGCCGTGGGCTACCCTCTTTCGCCCCGACAAGTCGGGGCTGACTTCATCAACGAACTTCTGACTCACGACACCAGCCGGGTCACTTGACTGCGCTGTTTCCGGACCTCTTGGCGGTGACGCGCGATGATGTGCTGGGGGCGTGCGAGCTTCTCCGGAAGTATCCACGGCTGTCCGTGCGAGATGCCGTCCATGTGGGAACGATGTTGCGCAATGGACTAAAGACCGTGGTCAGCGTGGATTCCGATTTCGACCAGGTCCCCGAAATCCGGCGCGTCGCCCCCGACGAGGTCTGACAGGGCTTTGGGAAACAAACCCCGAATCATCCAGCCCGATGAGCTTCGAGCGGGCGGTCCGTCTCTCCTTCGGCATATTCATCAAATGGCTCGGCGCACATAAGGATTACAACAAAATAGACGCGAGGACGGTGCAATATGACGATCAAACCTATCCGGACAAAAGCCGACCATGAGGCCGCGCTGCGCGAAATCGAGCGCCTTTGGGGGGCAGATGAGGGAACGCCAGAGGGCGACCGTCTGGACGTACTGGCAACCTTGGTCGAGGCTTACGAGCAAGCGCATTTTCCCATGGACGCTCCCGACCCCATTGAGGCAATTCGAAAATCAGAAGCCAGAAGTCAGAAGGCAGAAGGCAGTAGCCGAAAACTGAGAACTGATTGCTGAGAACTGGCGGGCGGTGACGCTGGGCTATCGGGCATGAGAAAAGCCTGAGGGTGGTCTTCCTTGCTCCAAAACGGATTCACTTGAGGGTGAGTTGATGGCTTGCCGTCGCCGTTGATGAAACCTCTTTGCCCGCCTCAGTCCCCGAGCGCCGTTCGAGGGCCTTCCACCACCTGCCGAGAGGTCCATCTGCGGCCCTTCGACGGAAGTACTCGATTTGCTCTTCGGGTGAGAGGCCTCTGGTCTCCTCGTAGATCTCAGCCTGAACCTTGCGCTTAAATCCGATACAGTCAAAGTCTTTTTCCGGCTTACGTCGCTTCATCGAAGCGCACCTCCTGCGGTGAAACAATCGACAGCAGTCCGAAGCCTGTCTGAAGATTCACTTGATTATAAGCCCGCATCTTGTCAATCCGCACGATATGTTTGAAGAGCCCGGATTGTCCACGCAATCAGAACCTAGGAGTCAGGAGCCAGAAGGCAGTAGCTCAAAACTGAGAACTGATTGCTGACAACTGGCGGGCGGTGACCAGTGACCCTTCGACAGGCTCAGGGCGGGCCCGGGCGTAGGGGCACAGCGCGCTGTGCCCCTA
>JBAVYG010000721.1:0-5655 GCA_049698675.1 Terriglobia bacterium | reverse complement strand
CCCGAGAAATGATGTAAGTATTGATGCCATCAACGCTCGGTTGGTCCATCGCGCCCAGGGCGTCTGGGATTTCTTGCAGTAGGCGGGTTTCGGTCAGCTCGATCTTATGGTGATGGCAACCGTGCTCGCGTGCCACCCGGTCGGAATACCTGGCCTCACAGAACTCGCTTTGCCCGAAGACGACGGAGAAGGTCTCGAGCGGTTTCTGAGACGGCTCGCTGGCGGCGGCCACGATGCAACTCGAGTCCACACCCCCACTCAGGAAAACACCGATGGGAACGTCGCTGATCAATCTCTCCGAGACGGCCTGCCGAATTAGCCCTCGGATCGCGGCCACAGCTTCGCCCGGCGCATCCGTTGCCGGGGGTCGGGATGCCACTTCCGCCAAGCTCCAGTAACTACTGGCTTCGAAGTGGTCTTTCTCCCAAACGAGAGTATGCCCGGGGGGAAGTGACCGCACCCCCTCGATGATGGTGAGGGGGTCCTGAACGGCTCCAAAAGCCAGATAGGACGCCAAGCCCGTCATATCCAGGCGGCGCGGCACAAGCCCGCTGGCCAGCAAGGCGCGAATTTCCGATCCGAAGAGGAACAGGCTGTGTGACTCGTAGTAATAGAGCGGCTTTACACCCAGCCGGTCGCGCGCCAGAAAAAGCCTTTCCCTCCGCGCATCCCACAGCGCAAAAGCGAACATTCCGGCAAGACGACCCAGGCACCCCTCGCCCCACTCCCCGTAAGCCTTGAGGAGCACTTCCGTGTCCCCGGTGGAGATGAAGCGATGGCCAACTTTCTCGAGTTCGCTGCGGACTTGCTGGAAATTGAAAATTTCTCCGTTAAAGACCAGCCAATTGCCTGTCTCAGGATCATGCATCGGCATGTGCCCGGCTGGCGAGAGATCAAGGATGGCCAGGCGTCGGCTTCCCAACCCGACGCACTGCTCCGCGTCCGAGCGAAGCGCAAGGATCTCGATCCCTTCATCGTCCGGGCCGCGATGAGCCATTGCCCGCGTGCCCTGGGCGAGCGCCCGCTTAACCTCGGGCGAGCGTTTGCCGACTAGTCCAAAGATTCCGCACATGCTAAGCTACGTCGCAATCCAGCCAAAGAACAACTCTGCGGCAAGCACCTTCCGCCCTACCGCCCGGCTATTCACTTCTTCCCAGCTACTTTCCTCAGTGCCGCGACTGAGGTTATGTGGAAATTAAAGATGGGATTCAGCTTTTCCAGAAGCTTGTGGTACGCCATGAACGCCAGGTGGAGAAGGGGAAGGCAAATGGTATAGCAGGGCTCCCCTACAAACGTTTGCATACTGACGACGTCGAAGCCCGTGTTCCGCGCCAATCGGCGTATGGTCAGTGGAGTACTAAAACGATAGAAGGTGGGCCATGGATCCGCTTCGTTGCCGCTCGGACTGCTGCCGAGGCGATGCACCAGTTTATGAAAGCGCACAGGAGTCACGCGCGCCACCAGCGCAACGTAGGACCAACCGTTGGGGCCGCTGACCACCAAGTATCCACCGTCCACCAACACTCGGCAACACTCCTCCAGGACCCGCTGCGGGTCGGGAAAGTGCTCAAAAACGTGCTCCGAGCAGATGAGATCCACGCTGCGCGAGGCCAGGGGCAAATCCTGACCGTCTGCGCAGATTCTGAGTTTGCCCGGGTTCTTCTGCATTTCTTGAAAGCTGAGGTCCAAGTTGATCACATTCAGTCCAGCTTGACGCACGCTGATACACGGGCTTAGATCATTGGATCCCGCCCCAAGGTGGAGTAATCGCTCAGCATTCACCGAAAGCTCAGCGGCCAATTCCCTGAAGCGGTCCACATATCGCTTCTGACTACGTGGGAAAAATCTATCGTTGAGCTTACGGTTTTTATCGCAGACGAAGGTGAGAAAAGACACCGTTCAACGCTCGTCGCCGTATGGCTTGAGCAACCCCTCCAGCGAACTCCGAACGCTCGGGGAGGTGAAACTAGCCACCGCCCACCCTCGGCCACTCAAGCCCAACTGTGCGGCATACTCGGGGTTTTCGATCCGAACCATCGCGAAGCCCTCAACGCGATTCGTAGAAAGCATCGTCGCCAGGAGAATTCTTCGCTTCAAAGCACCTGGACAGTGCGTCATGGAACCCTGCGAGAGTGGAATCATAATTCCAACTTTGAACCGTACCTCGTGCCTTCTCACCCAGCAGTAACAGGTGCTGTTCGGACTCGCAGGCGCGATCTACAGCGGAGGCCATGGCTTCCACGTCGTTCTCGGGCACCAAGTATCCATTCTCGCCCTCGACGATCAGGTCGCGTGCCGCCCCAACCTTCCGCGTGGCGATCACCGGCAGCCCACTTGCCATCGCCTCATTGACCACAAGTCCCCAGGGTTCCCATTCGGACGGAAGAACAAAAATGTCGGCCACGCCGTAGTACTTTGGCAGATCCGATTGCTGTTGAAAGCCTGCGAAGTAAACGTAGGGCATCCCCTGCGCCAGCCCTTCCAATCGTTCTCGCTCAGGACCGTCGCCGACGATAACCAATCCAATGTCCGATCGCTTTGTGGAAAGCCGGCGCATTGCCTCGATGACCAAGTCGACGCGTTTGAATGGAACCAATCGGCCCACGTAAAGCAGCAGATAACGCTGCTTCCAGCCGTTCTCATCCCTTGTCCTTTGGCGAGCGCCGCGATACGATGCTGCCTGGGTCTGAAAAAACTCGTTATCTACGGCGTAGCGCGCTAGGAAGATTTTTTCCGGTGCCGCGCCGTAGAATTGCCAATACTGAGAATTCATGGTCCCGACGGATAGGAAGGCCGAAACACGTCTTGCAAGCCACCTAAGCAGCAACCGCTTCAGTGAACGTCTAAGCTGTGGTTTCCCCGGCTCTGCAAGCACGTTCGAATCAGTCCGCATTAACATCGGAATCCGGTGACGGATAACCCAGAGAATCGCCAGCAGTGAAGTCGCGGTGTTATAACCGTAGATGACAACTGCATCGGGTCGGAAAGCTCTAAGTTCTCGCCATACACCGGGATTGATGGCGCCTACCAATAGCCGGCCATGCCATCTTTCCGGCGCAAAGTTCTTGAGGTAGCGTGCCGGGTAGTGAGGTGCGCCAAGACGCCATTGCTGTCCCGGCTGGTGGTCGCGACAGTACAGCACTTGAATATCGTAGTCCGCCGACCTTGCAAGGCGTTCAAAAAGCGGCTCACGATAGGGCGTCGGGACACCCACCAAAATCGCAACGCGTTTCTTCATGGCGAAACTCGGAGGGGAGTAGTGAGGCGGGCAGCCGAAATGCCAAAGACCAGCCAGAACAAAATCGTCGAAAAAAAGCCTACACTGGTAAGCCACGCTTCCACGGATGCGTTTGCCAACCCACCGACCAAACAGGCTGAAAGCGTGAGCGTCACCCAAAATTCCTCTCCCATTTGATGCCGCCTGCGGAAGTCCATTAATCGACGAGTCGCAGCAACAATCACCCACGCCAGCGGGAAGAGCAGAAAGGCAGCACCGATTAAACCGACTTCCTCTACCAACGCAAGGAAGCTGTTCACCTTCTCGCGCCCCGCGGCGCCGCTTTCGAACCCAAACTCCCAGTCCTCGCTATACCCTTTGCTGACCCCAAACCCCACCCCGGTCAGCGGGCTTTCCATGGCCGCCTCCCAGGTGACGCTGAGGGCCGGTCCCCTCGTCCTGAGAACGTAAGATTCGCCCTTATAAACGTAGACTCGGTTCAAGTTCTGCACATTTTCAGGGAAGTACAAGCCATAAATGACCGCGGTGAGAAGCGCGCCCCCCAGGAACAATCCAAAAGCCCTGCGGTGGGCAAAGTAGAGCCACCATCCACACGCGAGAAAGGTGGCAGCAAGCCCCCCCCTGGATCTCGACATGAGCAAGAAGACGAAATAGGCTATTACGAGTAGAACATTTGCCGCACGGATCTGCGGCGACTTGTCAAACGACCGTAACAACTCAAGTAGCAGGACGGGCGCGACCAAGGGGATGAAGGCCCCGAGAGAATTCGGATTTCCGAAGGGGCCTGCGAAATAACCCGGCCGCATAGGCAAGACATGTACCACCGTCAAGGCGCAGGCCAGCGCCACGACCACAGCGCACCCATAAACTTGGTCGAGAAGCTTGCAGGAGCCTCCGGATTGGCCTCCGGATTCCAGTCTCCCATACAGCATGGCCGCCACAGCCAAGCAACCAAAAGTCCCCGCCTTTAGGGCCGTCATCAGGCCGTTTGCCGAATAGGAGCTTGAAATCACGGCGTAGAGCACAAAGCCAAAAACGCACAAATGCATCGGATGCCAGACAGAACGGCTTTTCTGCACAGAGCTGCGCAGAATCATGCCCAGCGCCAAAGCAAAGAGCATGGCCCAGCGGAATTGATTCAGCGCTCCCCCTCGATTCACGATGGGCATCGAAACACCTAGGAAAGTCAGCAGGGTGGACAGGATAAGGTAGTGCGGCGGAATTAGAGAACCGAAGAGGACAAGCGCACCCACTACAATCGCAACTACCACCTACCAACCTCCGCGAAGAAGAAATTCACCACAGAGCGCACAGAGACACTGAAAAACAGGACTCAGGATTCAGGATTCAGGAAGAGCCTTTTTTGAATTCTCAGTGCCTCTGTGGCCTCCGTGGTGAGAAGTTTGTTTCATAATTCATTCACAGCTTCTAGGGGTTGGGGAACAACAACCGAACTTCTCCCCAGTCCCTAGTCCCCAGCACCCAGTCCCCAGGGTCTACCTTGCTACCCTCAGGTGAGCTCATGTACGAGATGGCGGCTTCCGGCAATCGCAGCGACCACCTGCTCGACGGTAACGGACTCTATTCTGCCATCCGAAGCCGCCACCACAACATGGCGCGGGTCCGCTGGGCAAGGCCCAAAAAGCTCGGGAAAGCTCGGCCCGAAAACGGCAATAACCGGAACGTGCAGAGCGGCGGCAATATGCATGGGGCCGCAGTCGTTGCAGAGCAAGAGGGCGAAGCGCTGGATCAGAGCACAAAGCTTTCCCACCGTTAGGGGCACAGGGGCTTGTACAATCGTTGTCCTGACGCTCTCGACGAAGCCCTGTACGCCCTCCGCATCTACTTGACTTCCGGTAGCCACAACCTTGCAGTCGAACTTGCCCGCCAGATGCTCGGCAACACGCGCGAAGCGGTCTGCCGGCCAGCGCTTCTCCGGGCCGCCCGCGCCTGGGTGTACTCCGAGAAGGCGGCTTCCGGCCAGCCCTTGTTCTTGCAGCCATTCGTCCGCCCAGGCCACGTCAGCGTCCGAGAGACCGACGGAGGGTGCGCTCTCAAGGATCGGCACGTCCAATTCCCGAAGAAGGTCATAGGCATGCTCGACTCGATGCCGGTGATGGTCGGTACCTACGGCCGGTTTGGGTTGTTGCATTGCGGCGTCGTCCAGGCAGACCTGCGTATGGATTCCGGTGCAGAAACCCAGGATGCGGTCCATGGGATGGTCGTAGCAAATCACTAACAAGTCGTATGACCGCGCGCGCAGCTCGCGAATCAGCTTGACGGTGTCCAAGAGTCCCGCGCGGTGTGACTCCGGCCGCAGCGTCCATCGCGCCTCATAGGTAATGACCTCATTTACTGCCGGATGGTTTCTCGGAATGTCCGCCACAGCGCTCTTACAAACGATTGCGATATGAGCC
>JBAVYG010000720.1:0-2882 GCA_049698675.1 Terriglobia bacterium | reverse complement strand
GGGCGGGACGTCCTGTTCTTCAATATAAATGCGGCGGACCCTGCCAAGCGCACGGAAGCTTTGAACCGCATGCAAGAATACTGGGACAAGAAAGGCGGCGGCAACTTCATCAAAGTCTTTCTTCATTCCGTCGCTTTCGGGTCGCTGAAAGCCTACCTCGCGGATTCTCCCGAAGATGAATTGACCCAGATTCAAATGGACATGACGGTGGATGTCATGGGGAACAATCTTGTCTACTGGGTCCAGGATTTGTTTCGCCGGAAGATGCTGGGGCGCGGCAGCCGCATTTACGCCATTACGAGCGCGGGCGGGCACAGTGTGATTCAGAAATATGGCCCCGTCTCAGCGGCCAAGGCGGTCCTCGAGTCCCACATTCGCCAACTGGCCTACGAGCTGATGCCTCATGGTATCACCGCCAACGCCATTCAGGCGGGCGTGACTCTTACCCCGGGTTCGAGCAAGATCCCTGGAATCGATAAGCTGGCCGAGTTTGCACGAATGCGGAACCCTGGAGGGCGCCTGACTACTCCCGAAGATGTGGCCTCCGCCATCGTCGCCTTGATGGACGACCGCACCTATTGGATTACGGGTAATGTCATCCGTGTGGATGGCGGCGAGGATATTGTGACCTGATAATGACAGCCGTGCATCGGATAGTAGGTCAGTTCGATGTAGAGGCGGCTTTACGCCGCCATTTGGCGAGGTAAACTCGCCGCTACAACTACCATGCGTGGCGCTTTTGACGCGCTATAGGGAATCTGCTAGCATTACAGTTGGTGAAGGATTGCTCCCCCGTAAGAGGGCACAAAAGCGAGTTGGCATGAAACTCAAGACGGTTTTACTCGCCAAGCCGCGCGGATTCTGCGCTGGTGTGGACCGGGCTATTGACGTGGTTCACATGGCCCTCGAGCTTTTCCAGCCCCCCGTTTATGTGCGCAGGGAGATTGTCCATAACAAGCACGTGATCCAGTCTCTCGCCGCCAAGGGAGCCGTCTTTGTGGATGAGATTGACCAGGTCCCGGCAGGGGCAGTGGTCATTTTCAGCGCCCACGGTGTTTCGCCGGCAGTGCGAGTCCGGGCTGAGGCAAAACATCTGCGAATAATTGATGCCACCTGCCCTCTGGTTACCAAAGTTCATGCGGAGGCTGTCCGATTTGCCAGAGAGGGCCGCTCCATTGTTCTCGTGGGGCACGCGGGGCATGACGAGATTGTTGGGACCATGGGTGAAGCTCCGGAGCACACCCAGTTAGTCGGCAGCGTGGAAGAGGCAGAAAAAGTTCAAGTTTCGGATCCCGATCGTGTCGCCGTCACCACGCAAACGACGCTGGGGGTTGACGACACCCGAGAGATCATTGACGTTCTCCGGCGGCGCTTCCCCAAACTGGTCAGCCCTCCCAGTGACGACATCTGTTACGCCACTCAGAACCGGCAATGGGCGGTCAAGCTTCTGGCCAAGGAAGCGGAGGTGATCCTGGTTCTTGGCTCCGACAATAGTTCTAATTCCAAGCGTCTTCGAGAAGTCGCCGAGATGTCGGGGGCACGCGCTTACCTTATTGAAGACGCGTCGAAGATTGACCCTGCTTGGCTCGAAAACGTTCAGTGTGTTGGCATCACCGCCGGCGCCTCGGCTCCTGAGCACCTCGTTCAGGGCGTGGTTGCCTACTTCAAGGGTTTGGGAGTGGAACAGGTCGAGGAAATTGAGCCCGTGGAAGAAAAAGTGACGTTCAATCCTCCACCCGAACTTGCCCGCGCCATGGCCAAACGCGCGGCGAGTGCTAAGTCAATCGGATAGGAGCCCTCTCCCTTGAGGCCGGGCATATCCCACATTTTTCGCTCCACACAGCGGTCGGGCCTCTGACTTCTGCCCTTTTCCCGAGGAGGAAGGATGGGAATTGCGTCTTTGCCCTCTCCCGAGGGGAGAGGGTGGACCGCGACCGGCGTTTTCACCAGCCGGCGCGGGCCGGGTGAGGGGTCACTTGCACGGCGAGGAGGGATCGGACGGCCAACAGAACCAAGTAACCCCTCACCTGGCTCGCTCCGCTCGCCACCCTCTCCCCAAGGGAGAGGGCTGGGTTTCTGACTTCTGTCCCCCTGTGTCCAGCGGAAGAATGGGTAAAGACCAGGGCGAAGTGCGGGGCGGCCAGTTGACGAATCAGACCGTTTTCTCACGTGAGTCGCAGATGGACTCGAGCGGGCACTCTGCGCACCGAGGCTTGCGCGCCTGGCAGACCTTCCTTCCAAACCAAATTACCTGATGGCCAAAGGATATCCATCGTTCACGCGGCACAAGCTTGATCAGATCCTGCTCGACTTTCTCCGGAGTGTTCTGGGTTGAGAGCTTGAGGCGATGTGCGACGCGGAAAATGTGGGTGTCCACGACCACGCCCGTGGGTATGCCGTAGGCGGTCCCCAACACGACGTTGGCTGTCTTTCGCGCCACTCCCGGCAGGGTCAGCATTTCCTCCATTGTCCTGGGGACCTTGCCGCCAAAATCGGCCACCAGTTTCTTGGCCGTTCCAATAATGTTCTTCGCCTTGTTGCGGAAAAAGCCCGTGGAGCGGATTTCCTCTTCCAGAACCGGTTGCGACAGTGCCGCAAAGTCTTGCGGGGTAGGGTATTTCTGGAACAGTCCGGGCGTGACCTTGTTCACCCTCTCGTCGGTACACTGGGCGGAGAGGATAGTGGCCACGAGGAGTTGGAAGGGATTCTCATGCCGCAGGGCGCACTGGGCTTGAGGAAAGAGTTCGTCTAGCGCCGAAAAGATCTTCTGCAATCGTTCTGGCGAGGTATAGTCCGTCTTGGCCCTGGCTTTATCTCGTAGCGCGGGCGTCTCGCCCGCTGTCGCGCCGGCATCCTGCCCGCGCCCGCTTGCGGGAGCGGGA
>JBAVYG010000719.1:0-3522 GCA_049698675.1 Terriglobia bacterium | reverse complement strand
CAGCTTCGGCAGATAACGCTGCCGCTGCTCTTCGCTCCCATACGTGCGAATGGGATACATCACCAGCGCGCCCTGCACGGAGACGAAGCTCCGCAAGCCGCTGTCTCCGCGCTCGAGTTCCTGCATGATCAGCCCGTACTCCACGTTGGACATCCCCGCGCAGCCGTAACCTTCCAAGTTTGCGCCGTAAAACCCCAGCTCCGCCATTAAGGGTACGAGGTGCCTGGGAAACTTCCCCTCCCGGTTCCACTCCTCGATGTTAGGTATGATTTCATTGTCCACAAATTCGCGCACCGTCTGTCGCACCAGCTTTTCCTGGTCATTGAAGAGCGCGTCAATCTCCATGTAATCCACGCCGTGAAATGCAAACATAAGGCCCCCTTTAGATCATTGAGTTCTCAGGATATCAGGTCAAGGCGTCATTCTAGCAGTGAATGCGAGGTTTGGGGATTGCGGGATTGGTAGGCGGTAGGTGGTAGATGGTAGGGAGGGATAGGTAGTAGGTAATCGGTAAGGAAACAAATCCGCTCGCCCCATCCGGCGTCAACTCTTCCGAGAAAAGCCAAGAGGACAGAAGAATTAAGAAGCTCGCGCCTCTAAAAGGCGAGACGCGAGCTTGAGAGGCAATCAGTGTTGGCGGTCGAAGGTCAGCCCTCGTTCGCGCCGGCTCACGCTCCGGGGCGCGCAGCCAGTACGTTTGTCGCACTGGGGAAGAACGCCTTTGGCGTGCTGACATAACCGGCGATAGAATCCTTGCCCAGCTTATTCACCACCAGCTCGAGGGCGCTCGAAGCCCCCTGCACGTAGAAGTACACCGGCTCGTCCATGGCTTTGTCCCTATACACATGAGGCTTGTCGTCAAACTGAAGGTTGACGGTGAAGACGTTGCGCTTGGTGTCCGTCCTGGTCAATTGCACTGTCACGGTCCCGACTTTCTGTTGGGAGTGTCGCTTAGCAAGATTAAACTCGAAATAGTCCCTGTCAGTCCTGTGGGCCAGTGCGACCAGCTCATCATGCGTGCGCGCGATAGCGCCGCTCAGTTCGCCCTTGGTTCCCGAAAGCGCATTGGCGAATTCGGACTTGGTACTCTCCAAATCCTTCCTCGTGCCTGCCAAGTCGGTGGAAAGGCCGCCGATCTTGGAATTGGCATCCGCCTGGACCTTATTCACTTCTTCGGCGCTGGCCTTTTTGGAAATGGCGTCGTTCAGTTGCTGAACAGCCTGTTGCTGCTTCTTTTGGATGTCCGCCGCCAGGGCATGCGCGCGCGCGAGTTCCTGCTCGGTCAGGCCCAGTTTCTCCGACGTCACCTGGAACTGGCCGCGCAACTGAGCGTAGCGCTCGTCGCTGGTGTCCATGCGCCGGGTGAGCAGATCCAACTGGTCAGACTGCTTCGAGACGATAGTCTTAAGATCGCTCCAGGAATAGAGCACCAAAATGAGATTAATCACCGAAAGCGCCAGCAGCGCGCCTACCAGCCAGCGCATCGTGCTGCCGCTGGCTGAAGGTGCTGGCACGGGGGGTGGCGCCTGCACGTACACGACTTGGGGGGTGCTGGGTGCGGCACTTTGGGCCGGCTCGTTCAAACCGAACATCGAGTGCCCGGGGTCTGGGGTCTTATCTGCCATACAAGCTCCTGTCTCGCTTAGGAATCAAGCCGCTCACCCAAGCGGTGAGCCTGCCCTTCCTAAGACGCTTAATCTGAAGATTAGGTTTCAGTCCCACCGTAGTTCGCCCAAAGGTGGGCGAGGATAGTATCGCATTCTTGGATAAATAGTTCAAGCGGTTTGGGTTACACTCGCCGAACCCATCGGGCGGCGTGGGCAAACAAGGAGCCGAGTACGATGCGGCAAACTGCATTTGTCTTTCTGCGTTCAATTCAAGTAAGCTAGACCGCTCCGATGTAGAAGGATTGAGATGCCAAAGTATGTCTTAGCCCTCGACCAGGGCACAACGAGCTCGCGCGCCATGTTGTTTGACCGCAACGGCGCGGTGTGCGCCTCAGCCAGTCGGGAATTCAAGCAGCATTATCCCCGCGCCGGCTGGGTCGAGCACGATGCCGAGGAAATCTGGCAATCGCAGTTGGAGGTCGCGAAAGCTGCTCTGGCGGAGGCTCAAGCAAATGCGGAGGACCTTGCCGCAATCGGCATTACGAACCAGCGCGAAACCGTGGTCCTCTGGGACCGGGCCACCGGCAAGCCGATTCATCCTGCCATCGTCTGGCAGTGCCGCCGCACTGCCGCTTTGTGCGACCGCATCCGGCAAGAGGGCTTCGATAAGGTCATTCGGGAAAGAACCGGCCTGGTGACCGACGCTTATTTTTCCGGGACCAAGATTGCCTGGCTGCTGGAAAATGTTCCCGGTGCTCGTGAACGGGCGGAGCGAGGCGACCTCGCCTGCGGGACCATTGATTCCTGGCTGATCTGGCGCCTCACGGGCGGCAAGATCCACTCGACGGATGTCTCTAACGCCTCGCGCACAATGCTTTTCAACATTGCCACGCTGGCCTGGGACAAGGAGATCCTCAGCTACTTTCGCATTCCGCAGGCATTGCTTCCCACAGTGAAGTCTTCAAGTGAAATCTTCGGAGAGACCGATTGGTTCGGGTCCAGGGTACCGATTGCCGGCGTGGCCGGCGACCAGCAGGCATCACTGTTTGGCCACCAGTGCTTCACGCCCGGCGCCGTTAAGAATACATACGGCACGGGCTGCTTCCTGCTGATGAACACCGGCCCCGCCATTCCCCGCTCCCAGGCGGGGCTGCTTGCAACCATCGGCTGGGGAAGGAATGGCGAGATAACATACGCGCTGGAGGGCAGCGTGTTCATTGCCGGCGCCGCCATCCAATGGCTTCGTGACGAAATGGGACTGATTCGAGAGGCCGCCGAGACGCAGGAAATCGCCCGCTCGGTGCCGGACACTCATGGCGTTTATTTTGTCCCCGCCTTCGTAGGGCTGGGAGCGCCCCACTGGGACGCGTATGCACGGGGCACCATCGTGGGCCTGACTCGTGGCGCCAACCGAAAGCACCTGATTCGCGCGGCGCTTGAATCCATCGCCTATCAGACGCGCGAGGTGGTTGATGCCATGACGCGGGATTCGGGAATCAAGCCGAAAATGTTACGCGTGGACGGTGGCGCCGCGCGCAACGATTTCCTCTGCCAGTTTCAGGCTGACATTCTTGGGGTTCCCGTCGAGCGGCCTGCAACGACGGAGACGACGGCGCTCGGGGCCGCGTACCTGGCTGGCTTGGCGACCGGATTCTGGCGCAGCGAATTGGAGTTGAAAACTCAGTTGAAAATAGAACGACGCTTCCAACCCGGCATGGAAACGTCCCGCCGCGAGGAGCTTTGCGAGGGCTGGCGACGCGCGGTGGGGCGGGCCAAGGGGTGGGCGAGCTAGCAGGATGCTGAGAAACCCGCTAGCCTGTCATTCCGACCCAGAGCGGAGCGAAGGGGAGGAATCTCTCAGGTCCTTTGTTTCCAGAGCGAGATTCCTCCCCTTCGCTCCGCTCTGGGTCGGAAT
>JBAVYG010000718.1:0-12238 GCA_049698675.1 Terriglobia bacterium | reverse complement strand
TGCTGGCCAACAATCGCCGGGTGGATGTTGTTCTCAGCACGACGGGACAGACATCTCTTCAGTACTTCCCTTATAACTCTGAGGATTTGAAGGTGCTTCTAGGACCACCTCCCAAAGCCAAGGCCGCACGCAGGAAGGCCAAGGCTAAAGTAAAGAAATAGGTGCCGGCAGGCGCACGCATGGCCGAGGATCGCCATGCGTGCGACCGTCGCAACCTGGCCGATTCAAGCCGAATTCGGAAGTTAGCCTGGGTGTGATGTGCATCTTGTAGGGGCACAGCGTCCGCCGCGACGGATGCCCCTACGCCCGGCCCCGCACCATTTTGTTCCTCCCGTACCTGCGTCAAACGGGCCTCGAATCAAGTGATTCGGCTCGAACGGCGGCTGCCAACTTTCGAATTCGGATTCAAGCTGTCATCAGTTCCGAGGTGCATGGCGAGCAGCGCGTGGCCTTCAGGGGAACGTTCGAGTAACGGTACCGGCATTACTTCGTGGCCGAAGATGGCAAGGCGGTTGGTTAATGCGAAGCGCTCGCGGACTCTGCGGGTGAGCTCCCCTCAATAGCAATCATCCGGGCAAACCAAAATCGGGAAAGCGCGTCCAGCGCCAGCGAGGCCGCGTGGCCAATTCAACGGACAGGCCGTTTAACGTCAATGTGGCTTGTTGCAGCGTGCTTCGCGGGAGGCAAGGATTGCAACTGCAGATTCGTCCGAAAACAATAGGCGGCAAGGCGGGGTCTACGCGTCACGGAGCAAACGCCGGCACGCCCGCGGCGGAGGCTGCGGCCCTGAGCTTGTCATCTAGCGTCGCAAGCGGCAGGCCGCGGCGCAAAGCCAGTTCCAGATAGGCCGCGTCATAGGCCGAAAGGCGATAGGCACGCGCCAAGCTTAGCACTTCACCCCAAGCCCGGACGTTGGTCTCGTCATCGACTGCAATGGGGAGGAACCCGAGGTAGGTAAGCCATTTGGCGGCTTGCGCTTCCGTGCTCCGCTGGCGCCGCTCTCCCATCAGCACAGCGTTCGCCACCTCCAGGGGCCAAATCAGCGGCACGGCGGCGCGCGCCGCCGGAAAGCGCGCCGCAACCGCATCCGC
Source organism: Terriglobia bacterium (assembly GCA_049698675.1). Lineage (GTDB taxonomy): Bacteria > Acidobacteriota > Terriglobia > UBA7540 > UBA7540 > CAVROP01. The sequence continues at coordinate 11,147 of JBAVYG010000718.1, read as the reverse complement.
ATACGGGTCTGCTTCGTCCTTGAAGTACCAGGCCAAAGCGAGCGAGCCGTCGAGGACAAACTCGGCCACGCCAGGCTTCCTTGCCTTTTTCGCCATCGTGCCTCCTCTCCGTCGCGCGTCCGCCTAAAAGGCTGATGAAAAAGTACCTTGGCGCGACGTAGCGGCGGGTTTACCCCGCCATATCTCCAATGATTTCAGCACACGATGGCGGCATAAAGCCGCCGCTACGCCTTTTTTCATCAGCCTGCTAAAGGCGGCGACCTTCGTCAATCAGTTCCCGAATGGTCACATGGCCGCCCAGCGTTGGCCCCTCGCGGTCCCGGAACGCCAGCATCTCCTGCACCACATGACGCACATCCCGCTGCTCCTGCTTGGGGGGCGGACCAATCAGGGCCGCAGGTCTACCGCGCCGCGTGATAAGAATCTTCCTTCCCTTCGCGACGTGGTCGAGCAGCTCCGAAAGATGCGTCCGCGCTTCGTAGAAACCCATCGTGGTCATACCCCTGCCCTCCTCTGACCTGTCTATTTGACCAGTCTATCAGAAAGGAAGCTTCTCTACAAATGACATCACCCTCTCTCGCGTGGGGGCTTCATGCGAAGCGCTCGCGGACCTTGCGGGGATTTCTCTTGCGTGGCAACAGCCTCGGCCGCAGTCTTCGTCCGCGCGCTCGTTTGCAGATGCCGGCGCAAAGGCCCGAAGGCCCGAAGGGCCGAAAGAACATAGCCCAGGGCGCCAGCCCTGGGTCCAGGAGGCCCTCTGGTTCGCGGGAGCCCCAGCGGGGCGAAAGAAAACGTTTCGACGCGGGAACTCTCCCCGGTTCTGCCGCCCCTTCCGGGGCTTGACCGGCGCTTGGGCTTGGTTTCCCAGGGCTTGCGCCCTGGGCTAAGTTCTGTTGCCCGCCAGGCGGGCTCGCCGAGTGAGTTCCCCTCAATAATCAATCATCCAGGCAAACGAAATCGGGAAAGCGCCTCCACCCTCCAATTCGATCGTAGCCGGATACTTTTTTGAACGTCGCTGGCTGGCGCAGAGCGAAGCTCTGCGCTTTAGCAATGTACGCGGCGTTGCAGGCGCTATACTAACACCCATCATGGCCGCTTCAAGGCGGCATTTCCATTCCGCACAGCTCCAGTTAATTACCTACTCATCCCGTATGAGCATGGACCAATTCCCCTGATTCCGCGCTGTGTTTTCCCAGATCGCAGAGCTTCGCTCTGCGCCAGCCCGCGGCTGCCTTGGTCCCCCCCCACCAAGGCAGCCATCTCTCTTCTCCTCCTCTCACTCAAACACTTCAACCCCACAGGGGGGATACGATGTACCAGGGCAATTCCACGTTGATTCGCAGGTTGACCGGACGTTCTTGTCGAAGTATTCTTCGTTTTGAGGCCCATCAGGACCGGTTTTATCCCAGTCAGCCTAAACATGGTTTAGGCGGCTACAGGGGCGATCAATGGACGCAGCCGCTGCCAAGAAACTGCTAGCCGCAGGCGAGGGCGATGACCAGCCCGTGTTCCTGCCTCCCTCTATTTTGGAGAAGCTCTCCGCCGATGATATTCTCCCGGACACCACCGTGGAAGTCGGCATCCAGAAAGAGGGGGTGATGCACCTCGAGTGGAGTGGTCGCCTCTACCGCGAGGGCGCTACTATTTCCGGCGAGGCAGACTACACTTGGACTCGGAAGTACTGGTATGCCCCGATCGGACTTGAGCAATACCTCGACTTGGTGCGACGCGCTGTGGAGGTCCGTAAGCAGACGCACGGCGACGTGGAATTGACGCATTACGATGACGACGGAGCATACGTGCAACTGACCTTTGCCATTTCGACGAAGGAGACAAACCTGGGGCGTGCGTACGACACCGTGAGGAAGGTTTGCGCCGAGGTGGAAGAAACGGCTGAGCGGACCTCTTACGAGATTGAGAAACAGATCGCGGCGACTGCCGCTCGCCTGTCAGGATGGGGAACGAAGAGCTTGGATAGCCTCATCCAGGCCGTCGACAAGGGCAAGAGCACGGACGAAAAAGGAAGAAGCCTCGAAGAACTGTGCAGTCGACTCTTCGAGAGCGTGAAAGGCTTCGCGGTAAACGGCCGCATCCGAACGGCGACCGAAGAGATCGACATCTCTGTTCTCAACGACAGCTCCGACCCGCGACTCCGCCGCGAGTCGGCCTTGGTTTTGGCCGAATGCAAGAACTGGAGCGGCAAGTGCGGAAAGGACGAGTTCGTCGTTTTTCGCGAAAAGCTAGAAAATCGAAACCGACGCTGCACTCTCGGCTTTCTCATCTCGTGGAACGGATTCACGAGCACGGTCACCAAAGAAATGCTGCGCGGCAGTCGGGAGGAAATCCTGATCGTTCCGATGACCGGGAAAGACATTCGTACAGCGGTTCGTGAAGAGGATTTCACCAAGATCCTTACCGAATGTTGGGACAAGGCAGTTCATCTGTGAGACCGCCGCGCCGCCACGTAACGATGCGCCTGTGGGCAAAGGAGAAATGCATGAAGCGCGGGCTGGCGCAGAGCATAGCTCTGCGGTCCGCAGGCAAGGCTGAAACCATGCCGGCCGATCACCCTCAAAAAGCTTGGCGCGGCGATAGGTGCTGCTGCCCAGGAGTTGCAGTCCGCGCGCAAAATGGCGTTTATGGGTGGGCATGACGAGCGCTAATATAGCATGCTGAAGCGCAGAGCTGCGCTCTGCGCCAGCCAGCGAAATTTTGACTCAGTTGTGAGGAGCAACGCGATGATAAGAACAATCACGACCTTCCGGAACCCCATCGCTGCGATTTGGCAGCACGCCATCCACAAGGCCATCTCCCAAAAACAACCGGGCGTACAACTCTATCTCAGTTCGACGCAGCCAGAAATGACGCAATTTAACGCCGCTGTCACCGCACTTCAGAGCAATCAGCCGATCCCCGCAACCGATAGCGCTGGCAACGTCATCGGAGATTGCGCCAAGTTGGCGGCGGAATACGTCTGGGCGGAAATCACGCGCGACACATTAAGAGCATCCGAACTCGAGGATGAACTTCGCTACGGCACATGCGACCCGCTCTGGACAATCGCTCTGGCGGTTTATTTGGCGTGGAAAGCATCGCTTGGTCCCGTCCCTTATGTGCGCTATTCCAGCTTAAACGATTTCGTAATTCCTCTGCCCGATAAACCGGATCTCGTTATCGGCGTGATCGCGGATTGGGGCACGGGCCTTGATGACGCAAAATGGCTTCTTTCGGAAGTAATGAAGAAGACCCCGGACGTGCTGATCCACGTGGGTGACGTCTATTATGCTGGAACGGCTGACGCGTTCCGCAGCAATTTCCTCGATCTTATAAATGCTGCCGCGCCGAACATTCCCGTCTATACGCTGTCGGGCAATCACGACATGTACGCGGGCGGCGACCCCTTTTATTGGGTCTTAACTCAGCTAAATGCCACACCTGCGCTTAAGCCATACCAGCAAGAGGCGAGCTATTTTTGCTTGAGAAGCGCGAACTGGCAGATTCTGGCCATGGATACCGGACTTCATGACTGTGATCCCTTTACCGTGACGGGCAACGTCACGTTCCTTGATCCGAAAGAGGCGGCTTGGCATGTTGATAAGCTGAGTAACGCTGGCGGACGGCAGACGATTCTTCTCTCCCACCATCAGCCTTTCACCGCCTTCGGGGATGGAATTGGCCAAGGGCCATCGGGGAAGCCTCTCGCTTACAATCCAAAGCTGTATTCCGTTTTTGGGTCTTTCCTTAGCAATATTGCGCTTTGGCTATGGGGACACGAACACAACTTCGAATTCTTCAATCCATATCTTGGGTTGAAAAAAGGCCGCTGTGTCGGCGCTTCGGCCATCCCCTGTTTCAAAGCGCAAAACCCCTACGGCCTTATTCAGGATCCGGACCTGCAGGGCCAGAGCGCGTTGCCTACTCTCGCACCGGGGATGATGGAATTGAGCGTTAACTCGGACGGATGGTATTTCCACAACTACGCGATCTTGACGCTCCGAAGTCCGAAGAGCCAAATCAACGACTCAAAAATCGAATACTACGAACTCGACTCGTCCAAGCACGGACCGAGCATCTTGATGGGCGGCGAGGTAATTCCCTGAGAGGGACGTACCTTCGACAATCGCTTCCCGAAGTAGTAGTACCTTCGTGGACGGAGCATCTGGTGAGGGGTATGGCCGGTTAAGAATTCCGAGGGTGGCGCGTACATTGTCTTTCATGTATGCACCCCACGAACACGCGCAACATCCCTGTCACCACGTCCTATCCGTGGCCTGTCCTGGCTTCTTAACGGTCCCGCAAGGCGGGATGTCGGCGCCACCCGCGAGTTCTTGCAACACATCCGTTGATACGGCTACCGCGGCTTGATGTGGCACTCTTCGAGTATCAGGACTGGGCTCGGTAGAAGACGTAAAAGAACACCAACACACTGAGGCTTGCGAACAGATGAACCAGCGACGTCAACAGCGCCATCGCCGGAATTAGATCACGCATAACCCCCAATACGGTGGAAATGAAACCTACCAGCACCAAAACCGTTAGCAGGACCATCCCGATCAATGCCAGGAGTGCCGCATTCTTGAGGCTCATGTTGGGAGTATGAATGCTCTCAGCGTCATTTGCAAGCGGGAACCACTCCTTCCACTCCTTCGAAGTGCGACCCGGCGCGCCGTTTTGTTGACAGCATCGCGCGTGGCGCCCCGATGCATCGGGGCGCCTCGCGAACACGCGCAACATCCCTGTCACCGCGTCCTACCCGGGGCACTGTGCTGAATCCGCCTGCTTACTTCCGGTAGATCACGCCACCTTTCATGACAAAGCTGACGCGCTGTAGCACGCTGATGTCGTTGAGCGGATCGCCTGGAACAGCAATGACGTCGGCCCAATACCCCGGCTTCAGCGCACCAATCCGATCTTGCCAGCCGAGTAACTTGGCGCCGTTGAGCAGGCCGGCTTGCAGCGCGGCCAGCGGCGACATGCCGTACTTCACCATCAGCACAAACTCCCGTGCCTGCGTGCCGTGGGGAAAAGGACCAACATCCGATCCCACGGCCATCGGTACACCGGCTGCAATCTGCTTATGAAACTCCTCCACATGAAACTCGAGCACCTGTCGCTCCCGCTCGGCTTGTGCGGGCGCCGCCGCATGGTCCGCGAAGTACTCGAGGATCGTAAACGTGGGCACGGCGAAAATCTGTTTCTCCTGCATCAATCGCATGGTTTCATCGCTCAACTGAAAAGCGTGATCGATCGACACCACGCCCGCCTGCGCCGCATACAGCGTGCCCGGCTCGCCCGTCGCATGAACCGCGACGCGCTTGCCGGTGCGCGCGGCCTCGCGCACCGCGGTCCTTAGTTCGGCCTCGGAGTACTGGTAGGGCGTCGAGAAGTGACCCTCACGAAGTGAGTCCGGACCAGTTTCGTAGATCTTGATGAAGTCGGCCCCCTCCTTTAGTTGCTGGCGGATCACCGCCACCAGTTCGGCCGCGCTATTCGCGTAAGAGGCGTTCGAGAATATGCGCTGTTCGGGGTTGTAGCGGATGGCATCTTCGTGTCCGCCCAGAATATCCACCGCATTGCCGCTGATGCGCAAGCGTGGTCCGGGAATTGAGCCCTGATCGATCGCATTGCGCACCGCTGTGTCGGCCGAGCCTGCCCCTTCGGTCCCCATGTCGCGCTCTGCCGTAAAGCCCGCCAGCAGGTCGTCCCGTGCCGCGAGAGCCGCGGAAATCGTGCGCTGCGGCACCGACTCCTGGATGGTCTGCAAATCTTCAGCGCCCGGATGCAAAAACAGATGCACGTGAACATCAATCAACCCGGGCAATAGCGTACGATCACCTAAGTCGATGACCTCCGCTCCTGCCGGAGGCTTGACCGCCGAACCCACCTCGGCGATTCGTTCCCCTTGCACCAGCACTTCGCCGGGCGTGATTATTTTCCCGCTCTCGATATCCAGCAGCCGGGCGGCATGCAACACCACCGCGTGCCCTGATGTAGGCGGCGGAGACTGAGCCAATACACGGGAGAAAAGAATGCAACATACGAACAACACAGACAGCATTGCGGAGATGGAAGATTTTGTTTTCATAATGCCCACGATAATACCACTAGCGTAGTGCGTCTGACGTTTCTTTACATCTGGCGACCCGGCCGGCTGGCGCAGACCGCTGATTTTTGCAATCTGCGATTTCCGTCAGCCGACGGACTCGCAAGCGGGATGATTCGTCTCTCCCTGCGGGGAATCGCAGACCCCACGCTGCCGGAGTCTGCGCCAGCCAGCCGCTGGAGAAGCCGGGCCGCAGTCTACGGTCGTTCGCGGAAGGCTAGAAAGCTGTGGGGTTCGATTTGCAACTCATAGCCATACTGGCGAGCCACCTGGGTGGTCTCGGAGGGACGTGGGCGAAACAGTGCCCGTCCCGCTGGGGCAAGCGGATCGCCGGTCAACGTCACTCCGGTCATCAAGTTCTCAATGTGATCGAAGCTGCCGGTGATCCTTACCGCGACCGGATGATCGAGGTAAGACTCAACGACAAAGGAGCCGTTGTTGTATTCAAACAGGCTCACTTTCGCCGGGCCTTCGAGCCTCACGGGCAATCCGAGCCCGAGATACCTCCGAATGGCATCCAGCACGCCGGAAGGCAGGCGATAGAAATCATACATGCTCTCCGGCACGGTCAAGACGCAGAGCTCTCCCTTCCCGTAATGATCCATCAGCAACAGCGGCACGCCACGCCCGTCGGCCAGACCGCGCACGACCGCCCAATCCTCGTTCGTGTAGAAATGGATTTCGGGAAAGAGAATGGGACTCGAGGTGCCGACTTCGGCGCCGGCTCCGAAGCCGGAGCCCTCCACATAAGAGGTGGCTGCAAGGACTCGGCCGGTGACGCGCATATCGGTAATTTGGTCCATACCTCGGTCCTGGAGCGCGCTCAGAAGGCCGGAGGTAATCACCACGTTGTCTCCCGCGCGCAGGTGTTGCTCGATTTTCGTGACGATGTCGGGATCCTGCTTGGCCGTCTCGGTCAGCAGCACGGTCTTCGCTTGCGGCCATTCCGGATACATCTCAACCGGAATTCCGATCATGCCCACTACGTCGTGCAGAAAGTCCTCGCCGCTGGAGTGATACGGCCGGTAGCTGCTCAAGCCAACCGGCGTACCCAGCGCACCCGCCACCTGGTCCACCCGACGCAGGGCGTATGCAGCCGCATCAGCCAGCCGCGGCTCCTTCGCCCCCGGGCTGCCGGGGAAGCCGCAACATTCACGCACCATCTCAAAGAAATCGAAAGACGTGGGCCGCGTCTGCCAGGCGGTGCGATCACCTGGCTCCGCCAGGCGCAACAGGTCCGCGTACTCAAACAGGTTGATGGCGGGCGCCTTGGCCAGAATCGTGTCCCAGAGTTGCTCGGCGTACCGATCCAGGGAGCCCATGGCAATGGGATCCACCCACCCGCCGCCGTTGCGCCCCGGAGCGATGTTCTCGAAATAGCGGAAGATCTCATAGCTCTCGTACTGCTGCAATTGCTGGTCCGTGACCACGGGATCGCGTGTTTCGTCGCCGGTCCAGATCTCGGGAAAGATTTGCGGTTGGCGCTCGAGATCGAATCCCATTCCCTGAAACGACGGATAAAAGTTGGGGAATTTGATGATGATGTGCACCTTGGGATTGGCGGCCTTCGCGGGCTTCATAATCAGATCGCGGGACACCTCGTCCATCATCTGCAGCCGGAACTCCTCCCAAGTGCGCTTGCCCTTGGCCGCGATATCGGAGTCACTCTTGGTGTTGGTGAAGAAAAGGTCGTCGAGAATGAACTCATCGAAATGCCGCGCCGCCTGGGCGGATATGCGCTCGACGAGCGCCCGGTCCTGGGGATCGGTATAGTCCAGAGTGCGAAACTGCCCTTGGCTGCCTGGTCCCAGCAACGCCATGCCGCCGGCCACCGCCACGCCGTGCGACTGGAAGAAGCTCTTCACGTGGGCAAGCGCGGCGTCATCGGCGCTCGTGCCGCTGCGATAGTTTTCAATGAAGACTTTGTCCACATGCAGGCGGCTGCTGATGGTCTCCCAGCTCGATTCCATCCACGCCGGATCGTGGTCCATCCGCTCGACGACCTGTACGGGAATAAAGACTGTGACTTTGAAATTCTGGTACGGTTGCGGCTCAGCTCCGGCCGAGGAAACAGCCATGAGCACAATCACCACAGCGGCAAACCAAACCTTACGCCTCATCGCTTTATCCTCCTTGCTTCGGATACACGATCAGTTGTTCGGAACAGGGTGGAATCTCTACCTCCCCGCAGCCACCCCGTTCGGAACCACTGGATTTCTAATCCGGTGGCCCTGGGTGGAGAGCCAGCATATACCGAAACAGACAGGTTGCGACAGGGACTTTTCTCCATTTTCAGGGTGGATTATGTCAGAACAGCCTGGGCTGCGCCCTGCCTGTCGGGGCATCGTGGGCCGGGTTGACCGCAGGGCGAACGGACAACCGCGGTTGGCGCATACGGTTGGTTTTTGCAGTCTGGGATTTCCGTCAGCCGACGGACCCGCAACCGGGATGATTCGTCCCTCCCTGCGAGAAATCGCAGACCCCGTGCTGCCGGAGTCTGCGCCAGCCCGCGCTTGCGGCTTTCGCAGCGAGCAACAGCATCTATCAGATTTTGGAGGACCAGCGCGGGACCTTCTGGATGAGTGGTCCGAATGGAATCGTGTCCGTGGCCCGCGCGGATTTAGACAAGCTGGCCGCCTGCCGAGTCAGGCAAATCCCGCCGCATCGAAATACGACCTTAGTCGGATGACAAAGCTGCCCGCCAGGTATAAATTTGTAAGCGCTTGCGGCGAAACGTCGCAGACTTCCCTGTCTGGTTCCGGCTATGCCGGGTTAGGATTTTGGTGATGAGAGATAACCTTGGAGTCCGTTTGGCGTTCGCGCTTCTGGCTGGCATCGGCGTCCTGTGCGCCACTCCCTTCAGAGGACTGTGCCAAAATGCAGATTCATCCCTATTTATCGACGTAAGCCAACCTCCCGCCCCACCGGAGCCTCTCTCCTTTGCAATCGGTGGACGAGCGCGTGACGGACACGTGCTTTCGGCGAACAGCCGCTATTTAATCAAGGACGGAACGGCGTGGTTTCCCGTGATGGGGGAGTTCCATTTTTCGCGCTACCCCGAAAGTGGTTGGGAAGAAGAAATCTTGAAAATGAAAGCCGGCGGTGTGCAGATTGTTTCTACGTACGTCATCTGGATACATCATGAAGAGACTGAAGGTGAGTTTGATTGGACGGCTCAGCGCGACCTCCGTCGCTTTGTCGAATTCTGTGCGAAACACGGAGTGTACGTCTGGATCCGGATCGGACCGTGGGCTCACGGTGAGGTACGCAATGGCGGCCTTCCCGATTGGCTGATTCAGAAATGCCTCACGCGCCAAAACGACCCGGTCTATCTTCGCTATGTTCGTCGCTTCTATGAACAAATCGGCCAGCAAACGAAGGGATTGTTCTGGAAAGATGGTGGCCCCATTATCGGCGTTCAGATCGAGAACGAATATCACGAGCGCGGACCAGGCAAAGGGCCCGAGCACATCCTGACTCTCCTCCAGATAGCGCGCGAAGCAGGCCTCGACGCACCCTTTTATACCGCCACCGCCTGGGATGCCGCAGAAGTTCCGCCGCAGCAATTCCTGCCGGTGTTCGGGGGATATGCAGACGCTTTTTGGAGCCGTAGTGTGCAGGAACTGCCACCTAGCGCGAATTACTTCTTCACCCCCATCCGGTGCGACGAAAATGTGGGCGACGATCTGCGTTCAAAACGCCCGGACATTGACGCCCGTTTCGCTTCCTATCCTTTCCTGACGGCGGAGATGGGTGGTGGCATGGAGCTGTCTTATCACCGGCGGCCTCTGCTCAGTGCGGATGACGTGGCCGCCATGCTCCTGGTGAAATTGGGCTCGGGCGTAACGTTGTACGGCTACTACATGTTTCATGGAGGAACGAATCCGGACGGCAAGCGCACAACTTTGCAGGAATCCCAGGCAACCGGTTACCCCAACGATCTGCCAGTGAAATCGTATGACTACCAGGCACCCCTCGGTGAGTTTGGCCAGATGAATCCTTCGTTTCGAGAGTTGAAGACGTTTCACCTGTTCCTTGAGGATTTCGGTTCCAGTTTGGCCATCATGACTCCGTATTTTCCGGACCGCATGCCTGCCGGCAAAAGCGATACCGCGACGCCTCGGGTGGCAGCGCGGTTCGAGAAGGATCACGGCTTCGTCTTCATCAATAACTACCAGCGGAACTATCCGCTTCGCGCACGAAAAAATTTCCAGCTTCGCTTGAAAACAAGTGCAGGCGAAATGAAGGTGCCGCGGCGCCCGACGGAGATTCCCAGCGGGGCCTATGTCATGTGGCCTGTGAATCTCAATCTGGGTGGAACCGTGCTCGAGTATTCCACCGCGCAACTCCTCTGCCGATTGGGAGAACTCAATACTTATGTGTTCTTCGCCTGGCCGGGGTTGCCTGCGGAGTTTGCCTTCGAATCCGCTGGGGATGAAATCATCGAAGCTCCCCAGGCCAGAATCGAACGTGAAAATGGTCACGTCTTTGTCGACCGAGTCGAGCCAGGAAAGCAGACCGCCATACGTATCCGAAAGGCCGGGGGCCAGGAAATCCAGATCGTTCTACTCTCCAGAGAAATGGCGCGCGATGCGTGGAAGGCCAATCTGGCTGGTCGCGAGCGGTTGTTGCTTTCTGCCGCTGACCTCTATTTCACTCACAACGCCGTACATCTCAGCAGCGTCGACCCCAGCCAGTTAAAGTTCGAGATTCTCCCGAAGCCCGATGTCACGCCGCCGGGATTCACCGCCTCCGGTCCTGATGGTCTCTTTGAGCAGTGCCAGACCCACGTAAGGCAAGAAAAGATTAAAGCGACGGTCGAAAAACTCCGGGATGCGGACCTCCGCCCACCGGTTCGTATGGGCAAGGAAGTGGCCGAGGCGCCGGAGGCCGAGGCATTTCAGGGCGCCGCCGAGTGGAGCATTCAGGTTCCAACGATCACCTCTCCCGTAGTGCGAAATGTTTTTCTGCGCATCACCTACATTGGTGACATCGCCCGCGTCTATGCCGATGGCAAGCTGGTGACCGACGACTTCTATAAAGG
>JBAVYG010000717.1:0-5882 GCA_049698675.1 Terriglobia bacterium | reverse complement strand
ACCGTATGCCGACGCGCCACCTGGGTTCGCCGGACGAAAACGGTGATTCCCCTCCTCAGTTGAGGAGGGGGTAAGGGGGTGGTGGCCTTCAGGACTCAATCTTCCGGGTAGGGTAGGGCAAGCACACTCACTTCGGACCTCTGCAAGCGGGAACCGCACCTATTTGAAAGCCGCCTGTCCGGCGGGACGCACGCCTCACAACTGCGCCAGGCAGCCTTTGCCACATCCAACCGGTGCATTGATAGCAACTGTCAATCGCCGCTTGGGCGCACGGGCTTGGTGAAGCTGGCCAACGCTTCTTTTTCGGTTGGATAGATGTCGAACGCCTGCAGTAACCGATGGGTGGAAAGGATGTTATGAATCAGCCGCGGAACACTCACAAGTTTCAGTTGTCCTCCCTCCTTGGCAGTTACAATTACCGCCTCCACTAACATGCCGATCCCGGTGCTGTCAATGCGCGTCACATTAGCGAGGTCCAGTAGAATGTTACTCCAATGATTGGCCAGGAACTCCTTGATGAGACTGCGCACGCTATCGCACTCAGGACCGGCGATGATTCTGCCGCTAAGATTCAACACGCGGACGCCCTGTACTTCCCTGTGGTCGATTGTCAGTTGCATGAAGGTTGTCTCCTTTGCCGTGTATCTTAGGGTTTGCCAAAGGATATGTCAACGCGAAGAGCCTGCTCTTTCTCGAGCGGGATACGGCTTAACCGTAGATGACAACCGCACAGGTTCAAGCCCTTGCCAATGAATGCTCACAATGAGTCAATGAATCAATTTAGTTGGGCTGTTGGCCTGCTGCCTTGGGCGTCGGACCTGATACGAAGGCGCACCGTGGAGACTTGACCCGGCATTCTTAGAAGCGCAACGTTGCTCGAAGCCTGGTCGGCTCAAGCAATAGGTCGAAGGCGTTCACCGCACCGACCACAAAAACACTGGCATTCAGAATTGCCTCGAGCGCGCAACCCTCCCCGTTCTCAACTGCGATTGCCAACCCTCCGGCATCTTTCACGACTTTCAAGTGCAGCCTGTCGTTATTCCCGTTACCGAAGGATGCAACGTATCGGGGATTCAGCCCCACGGCATAACGCTGCTTCTGGTCGTCCTCGCTCTCTCCCTCCAGCCTTCTCCAAACAATCGGCAGGCCTTTCAGCTCTTCTTGCGCCGTCCCGAAGGAATCCGCAGTGACAACGTGAATATCCACGAGTTCCGCCAGCCGGAGCAGCCGATCTTTGATACCGGTCACAAGCTTTCCGCTGAAGGCCAAGGTCCCCGTGTAATCGCTCAGGATGGCGTCGATTTGCACCTTGCCGAATCCGGAAATGTCGACTGTGATGCCAGGTTTTTTCATAGGATAAATCTCTGGGGATTCTGTCATTCCGAGCGTAGCGAGGAATCTCGCTCTGATTTCTTCCACCTACGCCCCAGCCACGCCACCTTGAGTTTTGCACCAAGCGTCGCTTAGGTCTTTCCAATCACGATTCACGGATTCAATTAGGGCAATCTTCTTCTTTCGGCTCCAGCTTTTGATCTGCTTTTCACGCGCGATGGCGGCTAAGATTTCCCCAGACACCTCATAGTAGACCAGCCGGTTAATGTTGTAGCGCGCAGTGAACTCCCCCAGCAGCTTACGGCGGTGTTGGAGCATCCTACGTTCCAGGTTGTTGGTTACCCCCGTGTACAAGGTGCGGGAGGTGCTCGCCATGATGTAGGCGTAGTAATTCTTCAACGCTCGCACTCCGAACTTCGTCCCTTGGCCCGAAAGCAGGGCGAGATTCCTCGCTGCGCTCGGAATGACACAGTTCTACAATCCAAAATCTAAAATGCTCCGGTCCCGAGCCCCTAGCCCCCAGCTAATCCAAAATCTAAAATCCAAAATCTAAAATGCTCCACATGGCGTCCACCTTTTTCTTCACCGCCGGGTCCATCTTGATCTCGTCAGGCCAGGGGCGGATGAAGCCCTCGGACGGCCATTTTGCGGTCGCATCTACGCCCATCTTGGAGCCGAAACTAGGTAGGCGGGAGGCGTGCTCGAGCTGGTCCACCGGGCCGAGAGTGAACTGAATATCGCGCTCCGGGTCGATATGGTTGAAAGCCTTCCAGGCCACCTCGCGCATGTTGTGGACGTCCACATCGTGGTCTACTACCACAATGCACTTGCTGAACATCGCTCCCGGCAGACCCCAAATGGCGTTCATCACTTTCCGCGCATGTCCTGGATAGCTTTTGCGAATCGCGACCACTAAGAGATTATGAAATACCCCTTCTGCGGGCATGTGCATATCGACAACTTCAGGCATCTGCTTGCGAAACAGGGGAAGAAAGATGCGTTCCACGGCATAGCCCATCCAATAGTCTTCCATGGGTGGAGGGCCAACGATGGTGGAGACGTAGATTGGGTCGCGGCGTCGCGTCAGGCAGGTAAGGTGAAACGCCGGGAACCTGTCTTCCAACGAATAGTACCCGGTGTGGTCGCCGAAAGGCCCCTCGATACGAATGTCGTCGAGATCCACAAAGCCTTCCAGCACGATTTCCGAGTTGGCCGGCACCTCCAAGTCAACGGTTTGGCATTTGACCAGTTCGACCGGTTCCTTGCGCAGGAAACCCGCGAAGAGGAATTCATCTAAGTCTTCGGGCAGAGGCAGAATGCCGGAAATCATCGCGACTGGGTCGGCCCCGATCGCCACCGCAACTTCCATGCGACGCCCTTTGCCCTGGCGCTCCAGCCAGCGGAAATGTTCGGCCCCGCCCTTGTGGATCTGCCAGTGCATGCCGGTGGTCCGGGAATCGTAAACCTGCATGCGGTAGCAGCCCACGTTGCGGCGGCCGTTCTTGGGACTTTTCGTGACCACCAGCGGGAAGGTGATGAAATGCCCGCCATCCTGCGGCCAGCACTTCATGATCGGCAGACTAGCCAGCGAGGCATTATCCGTTTCCACGATTTCCTGCGCGGGGCCGGACTTCACGCTCTTCGGGAAGAATGATCCCAGCTCGGATAGCTTGGGGAGCATGCGCACCTTGTCGAGGAAACCCTCGGGCGGTTTCATGTCCAACAGGTCTTCGATGCGCCGGGCCACGTCCTCAAGCGAGCTGACCTCCAGCGCCAGTTCCATTCTCCTCTTGGACCCCAGCATGTTGATGAGAAGTGGCATGGAGTATGCGCTGTTGTTCTCTGCCGAGCGCGGCTTCTCGAATAAGAGTGCCGGTCCTCCAGCCTTGGATACTCGGTCCGTAATTTCGGCGATCTCCAAATCCACATCCGCTTCGACGGAAATGCGCTTCAGTTCTCCCTCGCGCTCCAAGCGCCTCACGAACTCGTGCAAGTCTTTGTAAGCCACAGGGACTCCTCAACTGGAAATGAAATTGCTTCGTCGTGGAAGCATTACAGATTGCACGGGCCAAATCAAGGTGTGCTTTGGGGGAGGGTGGGGGACACGAAGGACAGGAGACTGGATTCAGGAAAAGAACAAGACGGACCTCTTCAGGGGATCGACTTCCCCCCGTCCACAACCAACACCTGCCCGGTGATGAAATCGCTCCGGGTGGCGAGAAAAAGGACCATCTCCGCAATGTCTTCGGGGCGGCCGGCCTTCCTGAGCGGAGTGCCACGGATTATCTTCTCCATCCTTGCATCGCGCCTCTCGCCCGGGAAGAGAATCGTCCCCGGAGCCACGCTGTTCACCTGAATGTGCGGCGCCAGTGCCTTTGCCAGGGAGCGGGTGAGCGAAATGACGCCCGCCTTTGAGGCGCAGTAGTGGATATACTCCGGCCATGCCTGAAGCCCGCCCAGAGAAGATATGATAACGATCCGGCCGTGGCCCTGGCGCTGCATGATCCGGGCTGCTGCCTGAGCACAGAAAAACGCTCCCTTCAGGTTGATGCCCAGGATTTTGTCCCAATCGTCTTCGGAGAGCTTGTCCCACTTGACAGGAAAGAAGATGCCCGCGTTGTTGACCAATAAATCGAGGTGTCCGAAACGTTTCTCGACCGCCCGGAACATCGCTGCCACCTGTTTGGGCCGGGAAACGTCCGCGCGCGCGGTGATGGCCTGGCCCCCCAAACTCTCAATCTCGCGCAGGGTGGCCTGTGCGCCTTCCTTCGATTCGTTGTAATGCACCACAACATTGGCCCCGGCGCGCGCCAGGGTCAACGCGATGACGCGACCCATGCGCCTTCCCGCACCGGTCACCATGGCGACTTGGTTTTGAAGTGGACGATTGTTCATGACAAATGGATTGATATCACGCCCCAGCGGAATGTCAAGCCTGTTTGTTTCCGTTATAATCCGCAGATTGCGCAGATGACACAGATTAACGCCAGTCTTGACTCATCTGCGTCATCTGCGCAATCTGCGGATTTGTTTTTGCCCGCCAACCGTCTTGATCTTGAACGGCTGGATAATAGTCCGAACCGGCAGGATGGCCCCCCTGACAAAGGATTCGTACTTAGCTTAACGCATGCAGGGTAGCGAAGACCAGCGCCTGACCTCAGGCATATTGCACGTGGTTTCTCACGGCCCGCAGCCTGAGCGCAATTCTGACGTCCGTACCGGCGGGCGGACCGAACAGGTTTGGGATTACATGCCTCGCATCTAGGGCCTAGGTTCTAAGAAGTGGATTCCACAATCACCCATTGTAGTGGCACTTATTCTTTGCGGCCCATCGCCTTCCTCTTGCGAATCAAGAGGATCGAGAAACCAGGTGGAATTTGTCGATTGTGGCACCTCACCTGCGCATTTGGTGCTGGGGGGGTGACACGCACGTTAAGTCTGCTCTAACCCGAATGCGGGTGGTTTCCTGCCCCGAAAGACAAAGATCCTGACAATGGAAAAAGAACCGACAAACGACCATGAGATCAGCCTAATTTTGCAGGAAAATAGAGGTTGAAGATCACTCACACGCTAATTTGCTGGTATCCGGTTCGTTAGTAGTTCCAAAAACCAAACAGGAGAGGTGAATTTCATGAAGAAGGCAAGATTCTCACGATACTATCTGTTGCTTTGCCTGCCAGTGTTGGTTGCGCTGGTGGGGCTCGTTTGGGGTGTGCCTGTGACAACTCCCTGCTTGTTCAGCCGTGCTACTCTCAGCGGTCGCTACATCAGCGCAGAGACGGCGTACGACGTTTCTTCGGTCCATGCCACCGCGGATGAAACTGGAAATGTCGGCTCGCCGGTCTTCTTCGCCGCGACAGGCGTCATGGTGGCCAACGGCAAGGGGTTCGTCTGCGGCCAGTCCGACGGTTTCTACGGGGGAACGCCGCCGCCCGGTGTCAACACGGGTCCAGCGGGGTTTCATGGGACGTACACAGTGGATTCGGCCGGGAGGGTCACGATCACGACTTGCGCGGACACTGAACCGGGATTTTGCGCGGATACCACGACATGCACGACCAACGGCACAAAAGTGTATAAGACCCAGGTGGGTTATCTCCTAGACATTGTGGGCAGTAAAGTCAGCACGGTGGAGCAGATAAACAGTTCTGACTCATCGGAGGGGGGTTGCTGCGCCACCACGGGTTTTCTTGTACACGCAAGAATGTGGACGAAGATTCCCTGACTCCGACTTCAGGGGAGCACTGCTGACTGACGATTCGGTTGGCGAGTCCGGCGGAATGGGCTAGCCGCCGGCTTGCCGGCCACTGTTCCGTGAGCCCGGCCGCGCAGGGGCGGCCGGACTCTTTTTCCAATGATGTGGGTCAGTGATGTCCCGCTCGTGGCGAAGAGTCGGGGTATGCCCCGACCCGTGGGCCGGTCCTGGCTGACCTGTGCCGAAAGAGAGCAAGCCATGCGCGTGAGTTCTGTCAGTCTAACCATTTTACTCGCTGCTTGTTTACTCGCCGTCTCCATCTATCTAGCAAAGACTTCAATCACCGGGACTAAAG
>JBAVYG010000716.1:0-4758 GCA_049698675.1 Terriglobia bacterium | reverse complement strand
AGGGAATTCCATTCGCGCTTGATCATCGGCACTGGAAAGTACAAGAGCTTTCAAGAAATGGCGCGGGCCCACGAGGCTTCCGGCGCAGAAATAGTGACGGTCGCCGTCCGCCGCGTGAATCTGACTGACCGCAGCAAGGAATCTTTGCTCGATTATGTTGATCGCAAGAAGTTCTTCATTCTGCCCAATACCGCCGGCTGTTACACCGGCGATGAAGCTATCCGCACCGCGCGTTTGGCTCGGGAAGTGGGTCTCTCCAACTGGATCAAGTTGGAAGTCATCGGAGACGAGAAAACGCTTTTCCCCGACAATTTCGAATTGGTACGGGCCACGGAAACATTGGTCAAGGAAGGTTTTGTAGTCCTGCCTTATACGAACGACGATTTGATTTCCGCCCGGCGGCTGATCGACGCCGGGGCTGCCGCAGTGATGCCGCTCGGAGCGCCCATCGGCTCCGGGTTGGGGATCCAGAATCCCGCCAATATACGCATCCTGCGTGAGATGATCACCAGCGTGCCGCTCATCCTTGACGCGGGCGTG
Organism: Terriglobia bacterium; assembly: GCA_049698675.1. GTDB lineage: Bacteria > Acidobacteriota > Terriglobia > UBA7540 > UBA7540 > CAVROP01. The sequence goes on along the minus strand of JBAVYG010000716.1, from coordinate 4,218 downwards.
GGAACGGCATCCGATGCGACCATTGCTATGGAGTTGGGCGCCGATGCCGTCCTGATGAATACCGGCATTGCCGGCGCGCTGGACCCCATCCTGATGGCCCAGGCCATGCAGCACGCCGTCATCGCCGGTCGCCAGGCTTACCTCGCCGGCCGCATGCAAAAGAAACTCTACGCCGCGGCATCAAGCCCGCTGGAAGGCGTTGTGCGGTAACAGCGACGGCTTCATCTTACGCCACCATAGCGGAGGGAGTTGGCCCATGGAAACGGTCAAGGTGAGTCCGAAGTTTCAAGTTGTAATTCCACGCAAGATTCGCGAATCACTGGGAATCCGACCGGGACAGCGGATTCAGGTCCTGGTTTACGAGGGCCGAGTGGAGTTCATCCCCCTGAGGCGAATGAAAGAGATGCGAGGCTTCTTGCGTGGAATTGATACGACGGTCGAGCGGGACCAGGATCGCGTATGAACAATGAGTTAGGGAAGAAGGGAAGCCCGGCGGGACGAAAGGCTGTCTGGCAGTTGCCAGGCGTGCTGCGGGCTCAGCTTTCGAGAGCCGGCCACCTTATTTCGGCGGGCCTTCCTGCGCGGCGGGGGGAGCTTGGTCTTTTTTCGGGTCCTTTTCCGGCAAGGTGTAGATGATCTCTCCCGGACGCGCCAAACGCATTTGCTCCCGCGCCAAGCGCTCGATGGCCTTCGGGTCAGACTGCAGTGCCTTGATGCGCTTATCCAATTGCTCGTTTTCGCGCTGAAGTTGCTGGATCTGTTGGCGGAGACTCTCAACTTCCTTCTTTTCCTGGCGCAGAGCCAGGAAGCCGTGTAGCCCAAATATCTCGTGAACGAGCAAGGCAATGCAAACCAGTACAAGGACGTACGTGGCGTTACGGCGTAGCGTTGCGGCGTCCCAGGAGAGCTTATTCATGGTCCAAGCACAAAGGCCTTCGTGGTTAAAGCCTGCCCATCTGCCCCCTGGCTCGAACGGCGTTTCACATTCGACCCAGAGCGCTGGTCCAGTCACGGCAACCCGATATCTTTACTGCGCGCCAATCGCCAGCGGCAGAACGAATGGCATTGCCGAACCTGTTGACACTATTGTATCTTCGGCGGGCGTTTCGAGCAAGCAGGCAATCCCGCCGGTGTGGGAGGAATTGTGACCGACAAAGTCGTTATATACGTCACTGCCGCCAGCCGGGGTGAGGGCAAGAAAATCGCGCGCCATCTTGTGGAGACTAAACTTGCCGCGTGCGTAAACATCTCGCAGCCCATGGAGTCAGTTTATCGCTGGGAAGGCAAAATCGCCGAGGAGAGGGAGTTTCTGCTGATCATCAAGAGCACCAGGGAATTGTTCCCTGAGATTAAAGCCGAGATCTCAAAGATCCACAGTTATCACACGCCCGAAATCATCTGCCTCCCTGTTATCGATGGCTCGCGCAACTACTTGCAGTGGGTGTCCGATTCGGTGAAGCCGGCAGCCACGGAAGACAAGTGACCCGCCGTGGCGGGACGAGCAGAAGCCAGGAGAGCGAAGAAAATGCTCCAAGCGCCAGGTGACGCGTATCAGGGACCGCCAGGTGGGAGACGCGCAACTCCTCACGGACGCAGATCCGCCTTGAGGGCGAAGTTGTCGGACTCTGTCGTCGAAGTCAATGCTGCAAGAGAACCCGGGGCTGGGAAGCTGTGGAAAAATAAACAACCTCATCCCGCAAAACGGGACCAAGGCGCAAAGGCTCGCAAAGAACAACCGCTTTGTTTTCTTTGCGCCTTCTACGATTTTGTCCGTCAGCCGACGGGTGAAATGCTTTTGCTCATGCAGGGATTATTTCACAGCTTCTGGGTGCTAGGGGTCAGGCGCCGCGGGCCATTTGGGATCTTCGATTTTGGATTTCGGATTACGCCCCACCTTCTGCCAGCTACTTTTGAAGAGATGGCCCCCATAACTCTGAGTTATCATGTTGGGGTGATCGTTTGTACGTTTGTCCAACAGGATGTTGGGAAGTGGCGTGTCATTCTATGCCAAGTTGTTTGTAATCGGTTTTCAGTTGCCCTGGGGGTTGAAAAAATGGGGCTACTGCAACCCTGAATTATTCTCTTCCTTCATTCTGTTAGGGAATGGATAGGTCAGAGGATATCCGGAAAGGAGTAACGATTCCATGCTTCGTGCCTATCACCTGAGATTTCGAACTTGGGTTTTCGTCGGTGCTGCAATCCTGCTTTCTTGCGTAGTGTTCAAACCCGCGACGCCAGATTCAAGTCAGGAGACCAGCCTCACCGTTGTGGTCAAAGATGCCGACACAGGCGATCCCATGAGTCAAGCACGACTTACGCTCACTTTCCACCAACAGGGCAAGCTTCACCGTTCTATCACGTACAGTGCCAAGACAAATGCTCAAGGGCGGTACCGTTTCACAAACATTCCAAAAGGAACCGTCCGTTTGCTCGTCACTGCTGAGCGCCACCAAAGTTTTGGCAAGGAAATGGAAGTGGAAGAAGACAATCAGGTTATTGAGGTTAAGCTAAAGAAGCCGCAGCCCCTCCTTTAGTGCCGAACAGGGATATACGGGTGGCTGGTCTGACCTTGAATCCGGCGCCGGAGTTTCTCCGACACAACAAGTGCTGACGGGCCGGCACATTTCTCAAGCCGCTAGCGACGAACCGCGTGATGATTCCGCCCGCCTAACAAGTGAGGGGAGAATTGTCAGGGTTTTCCGGAGCAGGTTTGGAGATGCTACAGGTTGGTGCAAAGAGTTAAAAGCTCTTCCAATCCTTAATCTTTCCGTAACCTTGAGCCACCTTTTCCACAAGGTTTTCAACAAACCTGTTGAAAAATAATTTTGATGACAGAGGTGACAGATGTCAGACGGGAGCGAATGGGTTGCCAAACCGCTCGGCAATATCCAAGGTAGTCCAAGGTTTCAACCTTTACCGCGCGATTGAATTCTGGAGTTGTCAAAGGCCTTTAGAGGGCGAGGAAGAGACATTCGAAAGTAGCTGGCGGAAGGCAGTAGCAAGTGTTTCCCCCACCTTCCGCCTATTACATACTGATCTCAACTAACCACGGACGACGGACAACCCGCTTCTTTACGGTGAGACTATTTTGGACCCGCGGGTCCTCCTGGCAGCACCGGTATTTTGATTGGCCCCTTCGACCCGGGCTGGCTGGGCGCGGTGAAGTAACCATCATCCAGCCAAACCTTCGCATTCTTCTTGAGCTCGTCTATAGCGCTATTGACCTTTTGCTGCCGGAGGGTATTCTCAATTTGGGAGGAGACGTCCTTTAATTCCCCCACCTTATGTGAGGCAACTTTGAAGAAGACCAGCGACTGCGTGAGGTCGAACACGTCCGAGACCTGGCCATCTTTGAGTTCGAAGGCCGCCTTTTCCATGTCCGGGCGCATGCTTCCCCGGCGAACCGCAAAGGGTTCGGCATCCACGCGGACAACGTTCGCTGCTTGAAATTGCTCCGCCACTTTCTTGGGATCGTCGCCGGAGCTCAAAGCCTTACGGATTTCCTCCGCGCGGTTCTTGGCTTCTTCCGCCGTCAACCCCGGAGTTCCTTCCTTCGCTCCCTCCGGTTTCTTGCGAATGACGACTTGGTGGATCCGGACTTCCTCGAACTCGCCTTGGTGCGCCGCAAAATATTTGCCGGTTTCTTCGGGTGTAACTACGGACTGTCGCATTATTTCCTGGTATGCTGTCGTCGCCAGAAGCTGACGGCGACGCAGAGCGAGCATTTGATGGAAAGCAGGAGTGGAGTCAAGATGATGCCTGACGGCATCCTGCGAAAGAATGAGCATCAGTACGTACTCATCTCCAAGAGACCGGCGACCCTGGGTGGCCAGAGTCCTTTGAACCTGGGGACTGAGCCCTTGGATAAACCCATCAACCTCCCCTCGGGTTACCGACTCATCTCCGACCTTCAGGACTATCTTATCGGGTGAGGAAGATTGGGCGGCCGCGGCCGCGCTCGGGGCTGGCCCCGCCGGCGCTTGCCCGCCAGGTGTCTGCCCGTAGCCGACACCTACAAGAAGTCCCGCTATCAATAGCCCCTTTGTGAACCAACGCCCTCGCCCCCATTGAATCTGATTCATTGACCTCGCCTCATAATCTGAATTGACAAAAGAAAGACACAACCATCCTAACATAATTGGCCGCCTACCGCAGACCTGTCCTGCGGGTCGGCGCTTTTGCGGGGGGATTTCTCAACCAACGGACAACGGACTTTTG
>JBAVYG010000715.1:0-4879 GCA_049698675.1 Terriglobia bacterium | reverse complement strand
GTCATGGGCCTCCCTCGAGAGGTTACGAACAGGTAAGGGTGTGCAGTCACCCGCGGGCGCACCCGCAAGTAGGCCTCATAGATGCGCAGGAATGTCCGTGCCGCTTGGGTCGAACGCCAGAAGACGTGAAAATATTTCTCATGACGGTCGCTGAGCAGCGGCTCCTTCCAGCCGACGCGCCGCTTTCCCGCCAACTCTGTCAGGGCTAGTCGATCATAACGAAGGCGCAAGAACTCGGCGCGTGTGATCATGCGCCTCGAGCCCGTTTTGGGGTCCAGATACTCCCGGAGACCATCGGTGGGGTGGTAGACACGAACCATCGCAACGGTATGATCTTCCGGGTGGAGGAACACGTCATCCAGCCACAAGTGCATAGGCTCCGACAGCCGCAGTCCGCCTTCATGGAGAAGTAGCGTGATCGCCTGGTCGCGGTACGTGGTCCAACGCTGCGGTCCATTACGCTCAAAGCCGATGCGGAGCAGGGCGGAGAACATGCCTTCTGGGAAGGCTTTGGCCTCCGTCTCGGGCAGAGCCGGCTTGTGGCCTCTTATGGATACAACACGGGCTGTATTGGCGGCTGCGTAGGCCCGTGCGCTGGACTTGAGATGCTTCAGCAGGCTGGCCTTCGTGCTCCGTCGCCAGGCCCGCCAAAACGCGATCTGCTCTGCGAAAGTAGCTCGCCGCGTCGGGTTAACCGGCGTGACGCCGCGCTCCGCCACCAACCAGTCGGAGAACTCTGTCACGGCGGCCACGGCTCGGCGGGCCGCATTCTGTGACCGCGCCAGCCAGTACAAACCACAAGGGTCATCGCCCCCCTCGATAGTTCCAAGCACCAGCGCGTCCGCAAAAGCCTGGAACAGTCTGTGGCGGTGCTCCGCGTCATAATGTAGGTGTCCACGCGCGGCAATGAAATCAATAAACAAACCAATGGCCATCGCCTTCGAGCGTTGCGTTCCAATCTTCAGCGCCTGCGCATCGCGGAACTCAGACCATGCGTGGAATTCTCCCCCGCCATTTAGGACTATCGAAATCACGGGACGTCCGGCACCATCCAGGTGCTCAACCCGCGAGTGGACCATAGGCGAAGAAAAAGCGAATACCATGAGTATACTAATAGGTGGGTTTCTCTCGGCTGTCAACAAGAAAGTGAACTCAAATTAGTTCAGGTTAACCGGTTTGAGTATAGCCGAGGCGGGGGTACAACCTCGGCGTTCTTGCGGATGTTCCGGGAATTGCCCAACATCGACGCCATTCTGCTGAACCCCCTCCAGGAACCTGTCCCGGAGAACGCGGCGGCGCAGTATGCGGTCGCTTCGGCGCTCGCCCGTTGCGCCTCCGACACCAACTTCGACCGGATCTGCCTGTATCTGAATCGCCTGCCAACTGAGTTCCGCGTGTTGTGCGTCCGCGACGCCACCCTTCGCCAGCCGGCTATCCGGACGACCGCCGGCTTCGTGAAATTCGCCATAGAGAATCACCACGCTATCGCCTAGCAAACCGGGAGCCAACCCGCTCTCTTTACCCTATTCTCTGCCGGAAGAAACCTTTACCAAAGAACGTAGGAGGCATTGTTATGACGTCGATCTCGACTTGTGAACCATCTCTGTCTTCGCGGGCTATGCTGTGCTCGCTTTCGATCAGCATGTGGTCGGCGCGGAAACACGACCCCGAAGCATCCGAGGAAATCGCGCAGCGCCACGGCGCACAGCCCGACGCCGGCCGCTATCACAAAGTGCTTCTCCCCAAGGCGGCGCTCGCCGAGGTCCAAAAGATCGTGAGCGAGGCCCGTCAGGATCACTACTTCATGACCCTGCCCTGGGACGACAACGGCTATCGCGTGCTCCCAGCCGCAGCGTATATGGACCACACGGAGAGAATGCGGCAGCTCTCGAACCAGTTCACACCAGCCATCGATACCTTAACCCAGCAGTTCGGACAGCTTGTGGAGGAGGCCAGGGTACGACTGGGCGGTCTGTTCCGTTCGGAGGATTATCCGGCTCCCGAGGAACTTCGCTCCAAGTTTTCCTTCGAGACCAAAGTGATGCCTCTGCCGGATGCAGGCGACTTCCGAGTCACCCTTGGCGACGAGGAGAAAGAGCGAATCAAGCGCCAGATCACCGCCACGGTCGAGGCATCGCTTCAGGTGGCGAGTCGTGAGCTTTGGCAGCGGCTGTACGAGGCCGTCAGTCACCTGGCCGAACGCCTCCAAGCCTACAAAGTGACGGGGGAGGGGGTTGAACATCCCTTCCGCGATTCCGTCGTCACCAACCTAGTGAAACTCGTCGATGTTCTGCCCAAGCTGAACGTCACGGGGGACCCGGAATTGGAACGGTTGGCCACACAGGTGCGCGCCTCGCTGCTAGTCGATCCCCAAGAACTGCGGAAGTCGGAGTCGATTCGTAGCGAGACGGCAAAGGCGGCCTTAGCAATCGCGGATCGCATGTCTGCTTATATGTGCGGCTATTCGCTTCCTTCATCTGCTACCGACAACGAAGGGAGGGCCGCGTGAAGTCCTCTCACACGACCACGGCACAAAAGCTGACCCGGGCCAGAGTTCAACTCATTTTGTCGCAGCCATTTTTTGGTACGCTCAGCTTGAGGTTGAAGTTGATACCGGGAGATCTGCCGACCATGGCGACTGACGGCTCCCGGATTGTCTATAACCCCGCCTTCGTAGATGGACTCAAGCCAGCGGAACTCGAGGGAACGCTCGCCCATGAAGTCCTGCACTGCGCACTGGCGCACCAGTGTCGCCGCGGCCAGCGCGATCCAGAGGTTTGGAATGTAGCAGCGGACTTCGCCGTCAACCCTATTTTGATCGGAAACGGTTTCGTCCTTCCGGCTGGCGCGCTCATCGATCCTGCCTTCAACAATTTGAGCGCGGAAGAAATCTACGCCCGGTTGCTGCGGAGGAGAAGCGAGGAAGGCGGGGCAACAAAGCCGCAGCAGAGGAATGCCGGCGGGGGAACCGATACTGGTCCGCAAGGGACAGACGGCATTGTGCCTCCTAATCCGAATCCGGACGCCTCTCCGCAGCCAGGTCCAGGGCACGGTGGACGGCCGACAGGTGAATCCGTGGGGCCAAGGTTGACGCGGCCCGGAGGGTTCGGCGAGGTTTGGGACGCGACCGACGAGCAGGGGCAAACAGCTTCCCCAGCCGAAAAGCGTCGCCAGGAGCACGAGTGGGGCATCGCCGCTGAGCAGGCCGTCCGGTCGGCCAAGGCGTGGGGACACGAACCGGCCGGGATTGAAAGGCCGCTTAGCGAAAGCCGCCAGTCGAAGCAGGACTGGCGCGCGATCCTGCGTGATTTTGTAGCCGCTACTACGCCCTCTGATTATCGCTGGACACCGCCCAATCGCCGCTACATCGCATCAGGCCTCTACTTGCCCTCGGTCGAGCGCCAGGGAGTGGGTGAGATCGTGATTGCGGTCGACACCTCTGGTTCAATCGGAAAACTCGAGCTGGAACAATTTGCAGGTGAAATCTCAGCGATTTCCGAGGAGGCGCAGCCGGAAGCCATCCATGTGGTGTACTGCGACGCGGCGGTTCACTGCACTCAACAATTTGGCCTCTCAGAACCGGTGCGACTCGAGCCTCAAGGTGGTGGGGGCACCGATTTCTGCCCGGTGTTCCAGTGGGTGGCCGAAAACAAGATCGCGCCAGTTTGCTTGATCTATCTCACCGACTTGTGCTGCCATTCCTATCCGGAGGCCCCTGAATACCCAGTCCTTTGGGTGACCGACTCCCGCAAAATGGCGCCTTTCGGCGAAACGCTCCGGATTAGCCTTGAGTGAGGTCACGTGCTTTCAACAAGCCGGGGCGCAATATTGCCCAGCCATTGGCTTCTTTTTGCACCCCGCGTCCGCGATCAAATCAGTTGCCAGATTATTTTCACGGGTCGACGTTTGTGAGAACCGCGCAGCTTTCCTGGTCCCGCGCCTGCCAAGCCTTGAAACCTCAGCGGCTTTCAGGCTCCGGGCTTAGCCTGCTGGGATGACCGAACATGCCGGTTTGACGCAAGAAAGAATTTGTTCTATCAAATGAGACGGGATTCCTCGCCACCCACTGTTTCAGCGCGACACCACAAAACGCAATCCAGCGACCATCCGGAAACTTGGGTTCGCGACCGCTGCGTTTGACAGCTAGGAAGCAGGCTCGTGTTCCCGGGGTGGGCGATTGTACACAGAACCGAGGTGAGGTGTATTTATGAGCAGCGGTCTTTATCCAACATTGGGGCAGGGGACAGAGACAGGACTACCGCCAACGCCGGGTTCAGGAGGCGTGGGTTTCGAGGCCACAACTGCCCTCGAACCTGTGGTCGACAGCGAAGAAGCGGCCAGGTTCCTCAATATCAACCCGAAGACTTTGCAGAAAATGGCGCGCAACGGCTCGGTGCCGGGTTATCGGATCGGAAAACTCTGGAAGTTCCGGATCTCCGATCTGGACGCATGGCTGCGTTCCAAGGTAATCTCGAACTGCCACTCGTGCCGCGAAAACGGAAGGAGATGACCTTTGTTTACGCGGACACGATACCAGTATGGAACTTTGCGGAAGAAGAAGAGAGCGAAAGGGCCAGACGCATGGGAGTTCCGGTATTACGAGACTGTCGGCGAATCCCGAAAACGCAGGAGTAGGACGGTCGGGACCGTCGAAAAGTATCGAAACGAGGCTGCCGCGCGGCAGGCTGTTGCAGCCCTTCTTCTAAAACTTAACTCGGAGGTTCCACAATCCGGAGCAGTGGCGTTCGCCGCCCTCGTCGACAGGTACGTAGAGGAGGAATTGCCAGAGCGGTTCTCGACGCGAATCTCATATTTGTCGATGGTGAACACACACATCCGGTCAAGGTGGGCCGCCTTCCCCTTGGACAAGGTCAAGCCG
>JBAVYG010000714.1:0-5020 GCA_049698675.1 Terriglobia bacterium | reverse complement strand
GGCACATACGGGTCCTATGGCGGCCGAAGTCCCTGCGAAGCAGCCAGCAGAGACCTCTACGGAGGCAACGACCAATCTGCTCGGCGACTTAGCGGACGCGTTTGGGTCTGCGATGGGAGAGTGGGCAGATCCTCCACCTGGGCCCCCTTCCGCACCCACAGCAGGGCCCACGACGATATCTACAGCGCCGACTGCGGCACCCGCTTCGCCGCTCAGCGGGTGGCTCGAGGAAATAGGTGAACCTCTCGCCATGGGACCTGACGAGGAGGACGATCCGGAAACCCATTACAACCTGGGAGTGGCCTTTCGGGAGATGAACCTCCTCGACGAGGCCATTGGCGAATTTCAAAAGGTGGTGAAAGGGGCGGGAAAGGGAGCTCACCCGCCAAACTACTTGCAGGCGTGCAGCTTGCTGGCGATTTGCTTCATGGACAAAGGCATGGCTCCCCTTGCCGTCAAGTGGTATTGCCGGGCGCTGGAAACCCCCGGCCTTGACGAAGAGGCCTTGCTGGCTCTCCAGTATGACCTTGGAGTCGCCTATGAGCAGGCGGGTGATGCGCGCCGTGCGTTGGAGAAGTTCACCGAGGTTTACGGCCAGAACATCGATTTTCGCGATGTCGCCGAGAAGATCCGCCTATTTCAGCAGAAGGGCTCATAAGGCTCACGTTGCCTGTCATTCCGAGCGAAGCGAGGAATCTCGCTCTGGTCTTTTGTCTGGGCCGAACGCAGAGCGAGATTCCTCGCTTCGCTCGGAATGACAGCATTCAACCGAGGTTAGCATCCCTGACCCGACATGCGCAGATTACTGACCATAATATATATCGTATTTTGTTCGGAGCTGGGGATCTTCCTCTTCATCCTCCCCTGGGCATCATTCTGGGGGAAGAACTATTTCATTGATCACTATCCCCTGATTTCAGCCATCTCTCGGAACTATTTCCTCCGCGGAGCGGTTTCGGGCCTCGGACTGGCTGATATCTGGCTTGCAGTTTATGAAATCTGGCGGTTCCTCCACCGTTCCCGAACTTCTGATTTGCACTCAACTAAATGAAGAATTTTCTACTCTGCTACATAACAGACCGGCGACAGTTGAGGTCAGTGTCTCTCGCGGCTGTTATCCGTGAAACGGTACGGGCGGGGGTAGACATTGTACAGGTTCGAGAGAAAGACCTCACGAGCCGGGAGTTGATTACCCTTGTGGAAGAGGCTTTGAGCGCAACCAGGGAGCCGGGGATGGGAGGCGCACGCGTGGTCGTGAACGACCACGTGGACGTGGCCTTGGCTGGGGGAGCAGATGGAGCGCACCTGGCGGCTCACTCTATGCCCGTGCAAGTCGTGCGCCGGTTTGTGCCACGCGCTTTTCTTATCGGGGTCTCCTGCCATTCTCTGGGTGAGGCAATGGCAGCCGAATCAGGCGGGGCGGATTACCTTGTGCTGGGACCGGTCTTTGAAACGCCTTCCAAGCTTGGGTACGGTCCGCCACTGGGTTTGGAGGAGCTGCGGAACATAACCTCGCGAATAAGAATACCTGTCCTTGCTCTGGGGGGAATTACCGTGGAGCGCATCCGGCCTTGCCTCGAAGCGGGGGCCTCCGGCATTGCCGGAATCCGTATCTTCCAGGATTGCGAGTCCGTCCAAGAGCGGGTGCGCGAGTTGCGCGCGCAATTCAAGTAGTCAAGAAGTCGAGAAGTCGAGAAGTAAAAAAATCTCAAAAATCGCGTTATGCGCGGTCGAGAGTCAAGGGTCAACGAGGTTTCGACTTCTTGACCCCTCGGCTTCTCGACTCCTCGACTCAGGTCATTCTTCCCCCATCCACGCTCCAAAAGGTTTGAGCCGTTCGACATTGTCGCATACGGCTTTGATCGCTGCTGTGATCGGCACTGCCAGGATTAGCCCAAACCCACCCCACAACCAGGCCCAGAACATCATGGCGATGGTGACCGCCAGCGCATTCAGGTTCAAACGGTGTCCCACAAGTTTCGGGGTCAATAAATTGACCGCAAGGAAATGGACGGCGGCGACCGTGGCGGCGAGAATGAGAAAAGGGTTAATCGAGTCGTATTGCAGGAGCGCGACCATCAAAGGGGGGACGAGCGCCAGTGCCACTCCGATGTAAGGAATGAGGCTCAAGCACGCCGCGAGGAGCCCCAACACGAGGGCGTATTGAAGGTGGAGGATGGCAAAGACCAGGCAGATCGGAACCGCCGAGATCAGAGCCACCAGCAGGTTTCCAAGCGCGAACTGCCGAAGCATGCTGCCGATATTGTGAATAACATTCTCTGCCTGTTGGCGCTTGTCACGGGGAAAGAGGTTCAAGGTGGCCGCCCACAATCGGTCCTTGGAGTTCAGCATGAAAAAAACCAGGAAGGGGATGAACATGACCGTGATCGTGAAAGCGTAAACCGAGCCGATGCCGCGCAGCAGAAACTGCGCCCAGGGGGATTCCTGCTGGAGCCGGACGGTGGGCAGGTTGCTGTCGGCGCTGGAGGGAATGATGGTACGCGTACTCTGTTGAAAGTTCTGGGCGGTCACCTGCAGGTGAGAGATGATTTGCTTGAGCTTGGCCGCCATCTTGGGGGCGTTGTTCATGAAGTCCAAGGCTCGGTCGTAAATCCCATAGACCAACAGGTAACCGATCGTCAGCATGAGCAGCACCATGATCAACGAGCTTAACCAGCGCGGCAGACGCAGCCGTTCCAGGAACCCCGCGCCCGGCGCGAGCACCGAGGCGATCAGAATGGAGAAAATCAAGGTGATGATAATCGAGCTGGCGTAGTAGATGCATACGAAAAGCACAGCGATGGCGATGATCTTGGCACTGATGGCCGCGCCGGAACTCTCGCGCGTAATCTCAGGTTTGGTCTCAGGCATGAATGGCGCTCCCACCCGCGATTCTAGCCTGTCAGACGGCGAAATACCAGCCATGGCGCTCCGGGGTAGTGGGGTCTTTTGGCTTGAAGGACTTTCGCCGCGTCTTTCCGGTTCTGATATGATTCGGGAGGAATGGCGACCCACGCGATATTGCCAAGAATCTGTAGTCGCAAAGCTCACCGGCCCGCTGGCAGGCAGGCCTCTTCTGTCTTATCCCCCACAAGTTTTAATATTCAAACTTTTTCGGTTCGGTGGTAAGATTCGCCCACTGTGCCCGATACTGGGAACGAAATATTTCCGCCAGATTTCCTGCACGGCCTGAAAACCCTGGTCAATATGCACCACGTAATCTATCACCACCTGCCACCACAGGGGATTTACTTTGAGGCTTTGGTCCTAGAGGCATTCACCCAAATCAAGAAACCCTTCACACCCATAGAACCTACGGCGCGCAACCTACCAGCACACGACCTCTTGGTAGAGGGCACCAGGATTTCCATAAAGACGGAGACTGGGGCCGGGACCAAGGATAGCAGCATTACAATCACTAAACTTTGTACCACCGAAAAGGAGCCTTGGACGCCAGAAGTCTTGATCGGAAGGGTTATGGCCCACTTGAGCCGTTACGACGTGATTTTGATGCTGAGGGCCGTGTGGGAACATCCGCTGATCCATTATCAGGTCTTGGAGATCCCCATTGACCTTCTGGCCCTGATCGAGATGGCAGATCTAAGGGGAAGCGGGAAGCGCAAGAGACGCCAGAGTCTGGGCGCCGAAGTTTTGCGGAATGGTGAGAAGGTTTTCCGCGTTCACTTTGATGGTTCAGACGGTAAATGCTCGGTACGCGGGATACAGATTCAGGATTGCCGGATGCTTAGCAGTTGGGATTATCGAGTGCGAGAGGGATAGCTACTCACACTTTACCGACTTGCGGAATATCAGCCAATAGCAGTGCTGTCGCCGACTGTGGTGAGCCACTTTCCACTTCGGGTCAATGATTGGCCCTTTGCGGATTTTGACGATGCAATCACAGGCCTGGAACCCCACAACCTTTGCCGCCTGGACAAATTCCACATGAGCCCACTGATAGCGGTGGTGGTGGACGTAATCAGTCACCTTCGCTAGAAGAATCCCCTCTGGCCGCAGAACGCGATATGCCTCTTCAACAAACGGTGGAAATGTATGAGTGAAGGTATACCCCATTTCCTTTGGCGAGTGAGAACCGAGGCCGAACCGAACGGTAAAGTCCTTCTGTTGGTCCCGGCCCTGGTTGGGAATGTGCGGGGGGTCATACACTACCACGTCGAAGAAATCTCCCTTGAACGGCATTTGCGTGTTGTTAGCGACTACAGTAGGGCGGTGGGACGGCTCTATATCCACACCAATGATCTTGCGCTTGCTTCCTCGCCAAAATCTGCCACCATTGATGGTGGCATCCAAGATGCGCTTGGGTGACCGGCGGGGGTAGAACGTAAGGAATTTTTCAATTAACTCGGCGTCCCCTCCCTGCCACACCGAAGGAAGCGGGTCGTACCCAATCGTTTCGGCCTTGCTCGGCATGAGTATAGTCGCCATCGAGAGAGGGCCTTTGGAGTATTCTAGCTCTAATTGGTCCAGCATCAATAATACTATCGGCTGGCCCAGAATTCATCAAGAGAGTCCTTCAAGCCAAAAGACCCCACTACCCGCTCCGGCCAAGAGAAATGGACGGCACGGAGGACGATCTGGGTGCGAAATGCCGCCACTTGAAGATCGCTGGTCGCTGCGGCTCGCGCATGGTCTCTCCGGCGTAGCGCTCCGCTCCCGATTTTTTGCCACACACCCCTCGAATGGCAGCCGACCCGCAAGGCGTCGAAGTGGGTAGCCGGGGGCAACGCCCCCGGAAAAATGGCGGGTCAAAACTACGGTTCTCGTGTTACCAGGGGAGAGCGTTTTATCAGGGGAGAGCGTTTTATCTTGACAGGCAGGGAACCGCTGCGGTATAAAAGGTATATTTATGCATTGAATGCATAAATATTCTATTTGCTGAGTGTGGGGTTCGGAAGACGTTGGGCATGACGACAAAAGCTGAAATTACCGGCCGGTCATTGCCGGCGGCGAAGCCCCTGCCGTCCGTCCGCGCCGCGGTGCTGGGCGCCAGCGGTTACGT